>JABXJY010000172.1 GCA_013375385.1 Desulfobacterales bacterium | reverse complement strand
CTGATACGCGGGCAGGTTTAATTGTCGTCATAAACGATATGGTCCTTTATTCCAAAATCGCTTCAAATCGATCGTGTGTCAAGAGGATGCGTACCTGAAGGAGCTGGTGCGCTATATCCATCTCAATCCATTACGCGCAGGTATGGTCCCCAATCTAAGAGGCCTAAATACGTATCGATATTGCGGACATAGTGCACTTATGGGAAAGAGGGAATTCGAATGGCAGGAAACTGGCTATGTACTCAGCTATTTTGGAAAAACTGTATCGAATGCCCGCACGTCCTATTATGAATATGTAAAAGAAGGCGTGAGGCAAGGTCGGAGGCCTGAATTGGTAGGAGGGGGTTTGATAAGGGGTCTTGGAGGCCGGGATGTAGTTAAGAAATCCGGTTTGAAAAGTATTGGGAGGGTAAAAGGGGATGATAGAATACTGGGTGACAGTGAATTTGTGCTCCAGGTGCTGAAAGAAGCGGATGAAAAATTGGATCGTTATTATGAATTGAAGCGACTCGGATATACTCTTCAGACTATTGAAGAAAGGGTATGCAACATATTTGATCTATCTGCAGGAGACATCTATTCAAAAAGCCGGGAAAAGGCGAAAGCGGAGGCCCGGGGTTTATTTTGCTATTGGGCCGTACGAGAGCTCGGCTATAGTATGCTGGAGATAGCAGGGCGGCTTGGGATGAGCCAACCGGGGGTAGTGTACGCAGTAAGAAGAGGGGAGCGCGTAGCGAACGAAAGGGCTATCAAATTTACAGATTGACTTAATTATTTTCTTAGCCTCGTCCCCCTTCCTAATAGTAGAATAGAAAATATGAATAGCGAGCAATGATCAAACTTCTCCACACTGCAGACCACCAGTTAGGCATTAAATTCTCTGGTTTCGGGGAAAAGGGCAGAGGACTCCGTCAGGCGGTAAAAGAGACGCTTAAGGCTACCGTGGACTTAGCCTTGACAGAGGCTGTTGATCTAGTGCTTATTGCCGGCGATCTCTTTGACTCGAATGCGGTGTCGAAAAACCTCGTTGATGAAACCCTGACCGAGCTCAAGGGGCTGGACCCAATCCCGGTATGCATCCTTCCGGGAACACATGATTGCTATGACGCCTCGTCAGTGTATGGGCGTCCTGAATTCCAACATATACCCAATATCCATGTTATGACGGATGAGATCAATTCCATCTCCTTTGAAAAACTCGACCTCACTGTGTATGGAAGAGTCAACCAGAGCCCAAAAGGGACTGAGAGCCCATTTGCAGGACTCCAGAAGACCGACCAGACGGAGTACCACATTGCCATGGCCCATGGCGAGATGGCTATCGAAGGCAAATTTTCCGGTGACTATTATCCTATTAAGTCTCGAGAAATTGCGGAATCTGGCATGAATTACATTGCCCTTGGACACTGGCATCGATACGCCGATTTTTCTCAAGACCCTGTTAAGGCCTTTTATTGTGGGGCACCGGAAACACTGAGCTTTGAGGAGGGTGAGGACTCCGGCTTCGTATTGCTTGTCTCCATTGATGAATCGGGGACTCATGTTGAGAAGAAGAGGGTGGGTAAGTTCTTTTGGAAAACGATCGGCTTGACGATAGAAGATTTTGAAAATGAAGATGAGCTCATGAAAGAAATACGAAAATATGCCGATCATAACAGCCTTCTTCAGGTTAAATTAAAAGGGTTAAAGCCCGTGACCTGGGATGTAAGCGAAGAGCGGCTTCTGGAAGCTCTTGGAGATTCCTTTTTTCATCTAGAATTCACTTCGATTGACCTGTCTTCGTCACTCGAACACATCCCAACAGCAGATTTCCCGGAAACCACAATCATGGGTCAGTTCTTGCGCCTCATGATAAAGAAAATAGAGACTGCGGATCCTACGGAGAAACCCGTCTTTGAAGAGGCGCTCCAGAGGGGTTTCTCCTTGCTGAACGGCAGAGAAGCCTAAGAATATGAAATTAAGCCAAATAAAGATCAACAGGTTTCGAAATATTGATACCTTTTCAAGCGATATCGGCGACGGCATCGTGCTCTTCAAGGGGCCTAATGAGACTGGAAAATCATCGCTCCTGTCAGCACTCATATTCGGTCTATTTGAGGATCCAAAATCAACGGCGCAACGCCTTGAAGAGGCCAGGAGATGGAACAATGAGACACTCTACTCCATTTCCGTTCAGTTCGACACTAATGGGGAATCCTACGTGCTCGAGAAGGATTTTGAAAACGAAACGGTACTGCTGAAAAATAAGACAACTGGTGAATCCTGGAAGGATAAAAACAAGATAAATGCCAAACTAATGGAGATAGTTGGATTCTTTTCAAAAGATATTTTTACCAGTACCGCATGCGTGTTTCAGGATGAACTTCATATGATAAGGTCAGGGCAGAGGGATTTACGAACGCTACTCGAGGAGAAAGTAGCTGGGAAAGAAGACCTGGCGGTTGAGCCAATCCTCAAACTCCTCGAAAAAAGGACATTGGATCTAAAAAGGGGGCTGGACCGCCCAGCACCAATCAACCCAGGCCAGATACGGAAAGTGGTTGATGACTTAAGCGCCTTGAAAGAACGCAAAGGGGATATCGCAGATAAAGTCTCGAGGATTCAACAGGCAAGGTCAAGAATGAACGAGGTATCGAATGAATTGGATGAAGTCGGGAAGTCCTTGGAAGTAAAAAGGGAGGCTTTGGAAAAATCTAAGCTCTACGTTAAGGCAAGGGATAAGCATGAAAGTCTGGACAAGGCCCTTGAAAAAACAATGGCCAATCTGGAGAAGCTTACCAAGGCAGATCAAGAAATCGAGAAAATGAACTCCCAGCTCGAGGCCAAGCATAAAGAGGTCAAAACCCATGAGGCAAATCTCGGCAAGCACAGGGCCGCCATTAAGGCCAAGGTTGAAAAGGACGGTCTGGAGCAAGAATTAAAGCGGCACAAGAATTTACTGAGTAGTGCTCAAAAAATCACTAAGGCAGTTAATGCATTGAAGAAGTTTTTAAAAGATCTTCCCGTTTTGCCCAAGGAATTAGTTCGAGATCTGGTTCAGGTAGAAAGCGATGTCAATGCCCTGAAAAGGAGCGTGAGCCAGGTAGGCATCCTTCTAAAGGTAAGCTTTAAAAAGCCTTTGCCCTATAGAATCGAAACTGAGGATGGCATCCTTTCGGTGGGTGAGGGCACTGCCGGAGAATCACTTGAAGGTGAGGCCAAAAAGGAGATCCACATTGACTTCAAAGATGTTGTCGAGGTTCGGGTGGCCACCAAGGACCAATCATTAGAAGACAGGCTGGGGGAATTGGAAGAAAAGGGACACCTTTTAAAGAACCGGCTGGAACAGCATCAATGCCAGTCGGTTTCGGAATTGGCAACTATGAAAGAGAAACGAGACAACACGCAGCAACAATTGGAAGCTAGAGAGGCGGAACTCAAGAGCACACTGGGCGAAGAGACGATGGAGTCTCTGGCAAAGAGAGTGATTGAGCTAGAAAAAGGGTTACATCAACTAAACAAGGCCTTTGAGGAGATTAAGGATTTCGCCATTTCAGAGGAGGGACTTGCTGAGCGTGAACGGCAGACTGAGGCACTGCGGGGAGTAGTTCAAGAGCTTGAAGGCAATATACGAGAAAACCAAGGTATCCTTAAATCGTTTAGTAAAGAACAGCTCGAAAAGGAGAAGAAAGAACTTGCGCGCGAGATGCTCGTCGCAGCAACAGCCCTGGAAGATCTGAAGGCCTTCCAATCGTCTGGAGAAGAGGTCATCAAACAAGAGAATGGGGTCAAAACCTTGGAGCAGAAACTCTCCGACTTAAAGGTTGAACGACAGAGCCTTGAACACATCCTCCAGGAAGATCGCTATGGCCAAGAAGATGTGGCTGAATTGGAAGAACGAATCGAGTCATTGGATAAGAGGGTTGGGAGATTAAAAACGAGGCTCAAGGCCTATGAGATCATCGGTGAGGTTCTTGTTGAAGCACGTCAGAACATTTTAAATAGTATTTCTAGCGAAGTTGATAAACAGATTGGTGCTAATTTTTCTTTAATCACTGGCGGAAAGTATGATCAAGTCCGACTTTCGAGGGAAGATTTCTCCCTTCAAGTGTTCAGCAAAGAGAAAGGTGATTGGATAAACCCTGATACCACAGAACTCTCAGTGGGTGCCAGAGATCAGCTTTATCTAGCAGCACGATTAGCCTTGCTGGATACCATCACAGGAGGTAATTCAATTCCCCTCATTTTAGATGATCCTCTAATCCACTTTGACTCATCGCGCAGGGAGAATACCCGAAATCTCCTGAAAGAAGTATCTAAAAAACACCAAATTCTCATCTTCTCCTGCCACGACCATTACGACGAATGGGCTGATCAGATTATTAGCTTTTAGACGGGACAAAAATCAAATCTGCTCGACTCTTCGTAAATAAGTACCAAACGCAGCCTTGACCCCATCATAGATCACTATGAGCTACCAGTTAAGGGCCACCATCCATGAGCTCTGAGCTTTTTACGCCCCACATCACGGATTTGATCAAGGAGTCTTATGTGAAGAGATCACTTTCAGTATTCTCTGATTTCAATATTACACTCATTATTGCTCAACATATTTTACTTGTTGGATAATTGCAAAATGAGATTTGTTTTGCAGCCCTCGGACGACCCTACAAAAGGAAACGTCATGCTGCTCATATTGTTATAGGTATTCTACAAAAGTATGCCCATCAAGGGACAGGCACAAGACTCTTCAGTGCAATGGAAAAATGGGCACGCAAACATGAAATCCATCGCCTAGATCTCTCAGTCATGGTGCACAACAAGGCAGCGATTGGATTATACAAAAAGATGGGTTTCCAGATAGAGGGATGGATGAAAGATTCCCTTCTAGTCGATGGAAAGCATGTTGATGAGTATTTTAAGGGAAAGACCTTTGATGATACTTGAGCCTAACTCATCAGTGGAGTGGACAGCGAGATCCGCCCCGGCCTTGCGGTACTAGCTTCTTGGCGCTGCCGCTCACTTTCACCGCTAGGCGTCGCCGGTTTTCTTGGTGCTCCCAGGAGGAGGCAGTGCTCCGATCCAGGAGGGATTCATTATGGCGTCCGTTGAAGAGGTTCTAGAAAAGCTGAGGGCGAAGGCCAAGCCTGACCAGCTCGAGGGGATGGCCAGGTACGGGATGACGGTGGAGAAAAGGCTCGGTGTTGTGGTCCCGGAAATGAGGAAGATAGCGAAGGAAATGGGGAAGGATCATCAGCTCGCCGCGGAGCTGTGGAAGACCGGGATAGCCGAAGCGATGATAGTCGCATCGATGGTCGATGTCCCCAAAGAGGTCACGGAAGAGCAGATGGAGGAATGGGTGAAGGACTTCAGCTCCTGGGACGTATGCGACCAAGTCTGCATGAACCTCTTCGAGAAGACTCCCCTCGCGTGGAAGAAAGTCGTGGACTGGGCCAAGCGGCAAGAGGAGTTCGTGAAACGCGCTGCGTTCGCCCTCATGGCTTGCCTGGCATGGCGCGACAAGGAGGCAGCGGACGAAGAATTCATCAGGCTGATTCCGGTGATCAAGGAGGGACCAACGGACGGGCGCAACTTGGTGAAGAAAGCAGTAAGCTGGGCTCTCAGGAACATTGGCAAGCGCAACCTGAACCTGAACAGAGTTGCTATAGAGGCTGCGGAAGAGGTTCAGAGGATGGATTCAAGATCCGCTCGATGGATAGCCTCCGATGTCATCCGGGACCTCACGAGAGATACTGTGCAAAGAAGGTTAAGGAAGAGCGGAAAGGCGCAGTAGATAGCGTGGTCCGACCTCAGCTGATACAGCTGGACCCAGCTGAACTCGGTTTATGCAACGCTGGGGTCTATTTCCGCTCGGAGAGTTCTATTCGGACCTTATCGGGCGCCTCCACATAGGCAATTCGCAATCCGG
>JABXJY010000445.1 GCA_013375385.1 Desulfobacterales bacterium | reverse complement strand
TGGGTAGTTTCAGGGGCCCCTCTTTCAGCTAAGAATGCAAAGCACGGAGGCTTAGCCCTTGGGCAGTTCAGCCTGTGCCTTCTTTACCTCTTCCTCAGGATAAGCATAATCCTGAAGTTTACCCGATAGGTAGGAATCATAGGCGGCAAGGTCGAAGTGTCCATGTCCGCTGTGAGCTATCAGGATTGTTTTTGCTTCACCAGATTCCTTACACTTGAGGGCTTCATCAATGGTTACCTTAAGGTCGTGGCATGGCTCGGGACCGGTGACAATGCCCTCAGTGCGGGCAAACTTTACCCCGGCCTCAAAGACGGCAGTCTGGTGTGCGGCTGTGGCTTCAACCAAGCCTAGCTGATGAAGGTGGCATATGATTGGTGCCATACCATGATAGCGCAAGCCCCCGGCATGAATCGGGGGCGGGATAAAGCCATGGCCCAGGGTGTGCATCTTGACCACGGGAGCTGTCGCGGCTTGATCCCCAAAGTCATAGGCATATATTCCCCTGGTCACACTTGGACAGCTTTCGGGCTCAACGCAGATAATGCGCAGGTCTGGCTTTTCCCCGCTAATCTTATCCCTGATCCAAGGCAGGAATTGCCCGGCGAAGTTCGAGCCACCGCCAATGCAACCTACAATGATATCTGGGTATGCATCTGCCATCTCCATTTGTTTTCTGCACTCTTCCCCAACAATGGTTTGATGAAGGAGGACATGGTTAAGCACACTGCCCAGAGAATAGTGGGTATCATCACGAGTTACGGCATCCTCTACTGCCTCACTGATAGCCAGGCCCAGGCTGCCGGGGCAATCAGGCCATTTTTCCAGCATCACTCGCCCTGCTTTGGTGTCCTGGCTAGGGCTGGGGACACAATTAGCTCCCCAGGTTTCAATCAAGATGCGCCGGTAGGGTTTTTGGTCGTAGCTAATCCTGACCATATAGACCTTTAATTCAATACCGAAGAATGCGCAGCCCATAGCAAGAGCACTCCCCCACTGCCCAGCGCCAGTCTCGGTAGTCATACGCTTTACGCCTTCTTGCTTGTTGTAGTATGCCTGAGCTACAGCAGTATTGGGCTTATGGCTCCCCGCCTGGCTTGTCCCCTCATATTTATAGAAAATCTTGGCCGGTGTATCCAGAGCCTTCTCCAGCCGATATGCTCGATGCAACACTGTTGGTCTCCAGGTACGGTAGACATCCTGCACCTCCTCAGGGATTTCAATCCAGCGCTCGGTGCTCACCTCCTGCTTAATAAGTTCCATGGGAAATAGGACGGCCAGGTCGGCTGGGCCTAACGGCTTTAGTGTTCCTGGATGTAGTGCTGGTGGCAAGGGCTTCGGCAAATCAGCCTGGATGTTATACCAATGGGTTGGCATATCCTTTTGGTCAAGAAAATACATTGCTCTCTCCATTTTTCTCCCTCCT
>JABXJY010000444.1 GCA_013375385.1 Desulfobacterales bacterium | reverse complement strand
TCGTTCCTGGGGAGCGGGCTGGGTTCTATGGTAGATATCCTCATCTTTGCTCTCATTGGAGTCATAGCTATTACTTTAATTGGAGCAGTAGTCATAGGCATTGTAGCTTTAGTCAGAGCATTGCCACTGCTTTTCACCGGAGCTCTGGTGGGAGCTATAGCGGTCTTTTTCGTGCTAATCACAATGTGCGTGCCCGACGAGATAGCACTTCCTATAGGAGCTGCTATCGTCCTGGTGGAGGCTCTCCTCGTGGCTACAATTGTAGTCGCCGTGGGCAGAAGCTTTAAGAAAGCATCAACTGTTAAGAAAGCATTTACCATAGTGGTGATGATTCTGGCAGTGTGGCTTAATATTGCCGTAATCGGATGGCTCACTTACCCGGGTACTGATTCTCATCTGGTCAAGGAGGATTTTGCTGCTCCCTCAAGCGTGCCCAGCCTCCAGGCGCCCAATCCGTCTGAGCTCGGTATTTACGAAGTCCGCACACTGTTCTACGGCAGCGGAACAGATATACGACGTCCTGAATATGGTGAGTCTGTGGACCTGAAAACCGATTCGGTCGACGCTTCGCCTTTCCTCGAGGGGTGGAAGGGCTTTAGAGCAAAAGCCAGAAAATGGTACTGGAAGTTTGAACCCAAGAGCTTTCCCCTTAACGGTCGAGTATGGTATCCTGCGGGGGATGGCCCGTTTCCGCTCATTTTAATCGTTCATGGAAACCACAAGATGGAAGAGTTCTCAGACCCCGGCTATGCCTACCTGGGAGAGCTACTAGCGAGCCGTGGATTTATCACCGTATCCGTGGATGAGAATTTTTTAAACAGTTCATGGGCTGGCGGTTTTAAGAAAGAAAATTCCGCCCGCGGATGGATACTGCTCCAACATCTCAAGGTATGGCGCTCCTGGAGCGAGGCGGAGGGCAATTCATTTTATAGAAAAGTGGATATGGATAACATTGCCCTTATTGGGCATTCACGCGGAGGAGAAGCAGTGGCCATCGCCGGAGCCTTCAACAGGCTATCGCACTATCCTGATGATGCCAACATCTTGTTTGACTTCAACTTTTCTATCAAATCGCTCATAGCCATTGCGCCAGTCGATGGTCAATTTAAGCCTGCCAGCAAGCCGGTGTCGCTGAAAAATATTAATTATCTGGTTCTGCAGGGAGCTCACGATAGTGATGTATCCAGATTCCTGGGAATTCGCCAATACCGCCGTGTGAAGTTTACCGATGAGCACTACTGGTTCAAATCAGCCCTATATATTTACCAGGCTAATCATGGTCAGTTTAACACTGTCTGGGGAAGAACCGATTCTTACGGTCCAGGGAACTGGATGTTAAACTTAAAACCGCTTTTAAAAGAGGAAGAGCAGCGCCAGATAGGCAAGGTTTACATGTCCGCCTTTCTTGAGGCTACACTTCATGGG
>JABXJY010000443.1 GCA_013375385.1 Desulfobacterales bacterium | reverse complement strand
GACAAGAACCTTGCCCGCTATACCCAGAGATATACCGATAGAAAGATAGTCTATTGGGAAGGATTCTGTCCTTACCATGATATGCTGACTGCCGAGCAGGTTAAGGTGGTCAAGAACGATCATCCCCGGGCACTGTTTCTGGCGCACCCTGAGTGTCGACCAGAGGTAATTGACCTTGCAGATGAGGTCAGGAGCACCTCTGGAATCCTTGATCATGCAAGAAAGGCCGGGAATAAAGAGTTTATCATTGGAACTGAGACCGGGATAATTCATACCCTGAAAACTCAGAATCCAGATAAGGTCTTTATCCCCGCCGATGAGAGAATGATCTGTAGTGATATGAAGAAGATCCAGTTAACCGATATCGTAAACGCCATCTTAGCTACATCTCCAGTCGTAAAGGTAGAGGAAGACATACGGGTAAGGGCGAAGAGGGCAGTTGAGAGAATGCTCAAGGTTCCCAGGGATTGAATTGATGAGAAAGGTCTTCTGGATCCTGGTCTTCAGCATATCTATGGCATTTGTGGAAGCAGGAGTAGTGGTTTACCTGAGGGATCTCTACTATCCAGAGGGCTTTGCCTTCCCTCTGAAGATGATAACAGAGAGGAATCTCATTGTTGAGATTGGAAGGGAAGCAGCCACCATTCTTATGCTTATCTCTGTTGCGGCCCTCAGTGGTAACAGGTTCTGGGAGAAGTTCTCCTATCTTCTAATCTGTTTTGGCATCTGGGACATATGCTACTATCTGTGGCTCAAGCTTGCCATTGGATGGCCATCATCCTTGCTTGATTGGGATATCCTGTTTCTGATCCCCCTTCCCTGGATCGGGCCTGTCATTGCCCCCGTGACTATCTCAATAGTGATGATTTCAACCGGCCTCTTCATTATATATCTGTACAAAAGGGGATATGATTTCCGGCCATCATCATTAACGTGGGTTCTGGCAGTGATCGGCACTCTCGTCATCCTCTACTCTTTTATGAGGGATACCGGTGCCACCCTGCATGAGCACATGCCCCTGCCATACCGATACGATGCGTTAATAGCAGGAGAGATCCTCTATCTTGTAGCTATCTTCTTTGCCTGGAGAAATACGGTCGATGAATGTGGATCCAGGGAGCAGAGATAGACGAAGCATTCTTTCAAACAGATAGGGTCATCCATTTGGAAACCACATCTACCACAGCCCAGATGATATCGAGGGGAAGATGGCTCGATATGGTGCTGTCAAAGTTCACCGTGATCTGTGCCGGGAATTCATCGTCTTTTTCCCAGAGGATCAGGGTCACCGGTACCCTTGGAAGCACGGGTAAACAGATAGCTGCATCTCCAAAATCCCTCACCGTGCCATTGAGTCTCCTGCCGGCTGACAGGAAGGCCTCTCTATCCTCCCCAAACACCTCCTCCATGGGGCGTGTATTAAGAG
>JABXJY010000019.1:3758-21224 GCA_013375385.1 Desulfobacterales bacterium | reverse complement strand
AGATATACGAAGAGCTCTTCAGTCAAATCCATGAGATCTTCATACGTTGCATAGGCAATATAGAATTCGAGCATGGTAAATTCCGGATTGTGGGTAGTTGAGATCCCCTCGTTTCGGAAATTCCTGTTTAATTCATAGATCTTCTCCAATCCTCCTACCACAAGTCTCTTCAGATAAAGCTCCGGGGCTACTCTCAAATAGAGATCCATGCCCAGTGCATGGTGATGTGTCTTGAATGGTCTGGCTGTAGCACCACCTGGAATGGATTGCATCATTGGTGTCTCTACCTCGATAAAGCCTTGCTTATCAAAGAATTCCCTGATTGTCTGGATTATTCTACTTCTCAGGACAAAGGTGTGCCTGACAGTGTCATTGACTATCAGATCGAGATACCTCTGGCGATACCTGGTTTCCACATCTATTAATCCGTGATATTTCTCCGGTAATGGCCTTTGGGATTTTGAAAGAAGAACAACTGAGTCGGCCAGGAGAGTCAATTCATGTGTCCTGGTTCTAAAGACCTGCCCTGTCAGCCCCACATGATCGCCTATGTCTAAAAACGCAAAGATCTCAAAATCATCATCTCCAACCCTGTCCTTCCGTATGTATGCCTGAAGTTGACCGGTTCCATCCTTGATGTGGATGAAAACCGCTTTCCCAAAATCCCGGATGGACATTACCCTGCCAGCCAGGGTGAAGGTATCGGTAATCTCCTCAAGTGCACTCTGCTCCGTGTTACCGAAACGATGGATCACTTCCTCCACCGTCGTATCTCTCCTGAAGCCCGATGGATAAAGGTTAAGACCCCTTGATCTTAGTTCCTTAAGCTTTTTCTTCATCTCCTTGATGAGACCACTCGATTCATCCATTACCAAAAAATTCCTCTCAATTACAGGATCTCAGTCTTCCCTTGACTAATTCCTATTTTTATTTTAAGTGCTTACGTGTAATCCAATTATGGCTGTTAGTCAAGACAAAAGAGAGCTTAAAATGTATTGTCAGTATCTCTGCATTTTGGTAGAAAGGATCAAAAATCATCTTACAAAGGAGGAACAATATGGCCAAGATGTTATGGAAACCATCGGAAGAGAGGATCAAGAATTCTAACATCTACAGGTTTATGCAGTTTATCAACGAGAAGCATGGAACTGACTTTAGAGAATATGGCCCCCTTTACCAGTGGTCAGTCGACAACATACCCGAATTCTGGGCCTCTATTTGGGATTTCACCGAGATCAAGGCCTCTAAAGGGTATGAAAAGGTTGTTGATGATCTCAACAAATTCCCAGGTGCGAGTTGGTTTGTTGGGGCAAGGCTGAATTTCGCCGAGAATCTCCTGAGATATAGGGATGATCATACAGCTTTTATATTCAAGGGGGAGACTCAAAAACTAGCCAGGATGAGTTATGCAGAACTTTATGACTCCGTGGCACGTCTCGCAAAATCGCTTCGTGAGATGGGAGTTGTGCCTGGAGACCGAGTGGCTGCCTACATGCCCAATATGATGGAGACAGCTATTGCCATGCTTGCTGCTACCAGTATTGGTGCTACGTGGGCTTCCTGTGCCACAGACATCGGTCCGGGGGCAGTCCTGGATCGCTTTGGTCAAATCGAACCCAAGGTCTTGTTTACCGTCGATGGATATTTCTTCAAAGGAAAGGTCTTTAACTCTCTCTCCAATGCGGCTGCGGCTGTAAGGGGACTACCCTCAGTTAAAAAGGTTATCGTAGCCTCCTATACGGAAGAGAAACCTGATATTAGCCAGATCCCTGAATCGGTACATTATGATGACTTCCTATCCAAGGAAAAGGGACTTGAGATTCAATTTGAACAACTGCCTGCCGATCATCCTGTGTATATCATGTTTTCCTCTGGAACAACTGGTAAGCCAAAGTGTATGGTTCAAGGGTCTGCTGGAATTCTTGCCAATCACCTAAAGGAGCTGGTACTCCATACCGATCTAAGACGAGAAGATGTCCACTTCTTCATAACGACCTGCAGCTGGATGATGTGGAATTGGATGCTAACCTCTTTGGCCACGGGAAACACACTGATTCTATACGATGGCAATGCCCTTTATCCTGATTCAGGTGCTATGTGGAAATTAGTCCAGGATGAAAAGGTAACAATGTTTGGTTGTAGCGCAAGCTATATCAATTTTATTAGAGCTCAAGGACTCAGGCCTGGGAAGGATTACGATTTATCATCATTAACACAGATATGGCAGACTGGCTCACCTCTTTTGGCTGAAGGATTTGAGTATGTTTACCAGGAAATCAAAGAAGATGTGTGGTTTAACTCCAGCTCAGGCGGCACAGACATCAACGGGTGTTTTTCTAGTGGAAACCCTATTAGTCCTGTCTATGCCGGTCAATTACAGTCCCCGGCTTTAGGAATGAAGGTGAAGGCATATGACGAAAATGGTGGTTCAATACCTGATCAACAAGGAGAACTTGTCTGTGAAGCCCCTGCTCCTTCAATGCCCCTCTATTTCTGGAATGATCCTGATGGCAAAAAGTATGAAGAGGCGTACTTTACTCAATATCCCGGCGTTTGGCGTCATGGTGACTACGTTGTGATCCATAGTGATACGGGGGGGATTACCTTCTTCGGACGTTCTGACTCCGTGCTAAATCCTTCTGGAGTCAGAATAGGTACAGCCGAGATATATAACCAGGTGGAAGAGATGAAAGAAGTCGCTGATAGCCTGGCGATAGGTCAGAGCTGGCGAGGGGACCAACGTATTCTCCTCTTTGTTAGGCCTGCTGAAGGATATCAGCTAACAGATGATCTAAAAAACAAGATTAAGGCGACTTTACGTACAAAGGCCTCCCCCAGACATGTTCCTGCTGAAATCATCGAGGTGCCAGATATTCCCTACACCCTGAATATGAAGAAGGTTGAAAGTGCGGTCACAAATATAGTAAATGGTAGGCCAGTCGTAAATAGAGACGCCTTGATGAATCCAGACTGCCTGGATTACTATGAGAACTACTATGAACAGCACCTTAGAGAGGCTTAAACAGGCTAATTCGCCTTTAAATAGCAGCAGGACTACCCAGAATACTGCTGAACCTGGAGTGCCGTATCTGAAAGGAGATGGGTAATGTGGAATTCACGAGCGCGGCTTGCAGCCGTTTTCATTCTATCAATTTCAAGAGGGTAACAACCCCCCTATCACGAAATGAAAAAGATCCATTATGACTTTAGGATACAGACCCAGAATGATTGATACAACCCCTGTGAGTAGAAGGGGAACACTCATGGTTAGTGGTGGGTCCTTGATTTCATGGTTTGATAGATTGGCCTTCAACGGGCCAAAAAATATCCTCTTCATACCCCAGAACGTGTAAGCGACCGTTAATGCAATTGCGCAGACACCCAGGATTGCAACTACCAGTGCAATAGGAGGTGCCTGTACACTACGTATGAAGATGCCTGTAAACATGATCCATTCTGCTGGAAAGCTGCTAAAAGGCGGAAGGCCTGAGAGCATCATGGAGCCCATTATCCAAATCAGAGCTGTTACTGGCATCTTGGATCCAAGTCCGCCCATCTGCCTCATATCCCTAACCCCTGTTATATAAACTAATATACCAGCGGTTGAGAACAGGAGGGTCTTGCCCATGATGTGACTCAGGAAGAAAAACATCCCCCCTTCAACACTATAGGTAGTGAGTGCTGCTAGCCCAAGCAGAGAATATGCTAACTGGCTTATGGTTGAGCAGGCAGCGAATCGCTTCACGTCATCTTGGGCCATGGTAAGAAGGGAACCATATATCATGGTTATTAGGGCCATTATCATGACAGGTATGCAGAAAACCTTGAAATCATCTCGAAGTGGTAAGATGAGAACCCTAACAATTATGTAGGCTGCTATGTTCGCATAGACTGCAAGCAACCCAGCTATGCATGTAGGGTGTTCTGCATGAACCCAAGGCATCCAAACCTGAAAAGGAAATATTGCCATTTTAGGAAATAAGGCGAGAAGGAAAGATAGGATAATCCAAACAGTCCATGGATTTCCTACAAGGGCATGTAACTCAGAGATCCTAAAGGTACCTATCTGAGAGTAAGTTAATAAGGTCCCAGCCAAGAAGAAGACTGCCCCAGCAGCTGCCCATAACAGACACATGAAGGCAACTCTAACGCGCTCAACATAACCAAAATAGGCCATTATGAAATAAAGGACAATAGGTAATAGTTCTAGGAAAAAATACATTGCTATAAGGTTCGTAACAAGGGAGACACCTGCGAAACCTATGGGGAAGCCAAGAAACAGATAGAAGAAACTTGTGTAAGTGCTGCGCCATTTCCTTTCATCCACTTCAGCATAAATTGCTTCTATCCTGTGTTCTACATAGTGTATGGAGTAAAAGGAAAGGACAGTACATAGCATATTCATTATCAATGCAACTGGTAGGCTCAAACCGTCGGCAAGAAGATCAAACTTTATGTCCGGCCCCACAAATGGATATTCCTCATAAATTATTTCGCCCTGATAAACCTTGATACCCGCTATGACCAAAAGGGCAGTAGTGTATAAGAGGGTAATGCTCGCTATCCAGCCTGCCTTCCTGCCTAGTTTATGTCTGGTTAAGAATATGAATATAGAGGCCATAGCAGGCACCACTATTGTTTGAAGAAGGACATAAGGTATCATTTTATCACCCATAACATTATAAAGAGGGAGAATATAAAGAATATGAGGATATATGTCACATTATATAATAATTCTCTAGTCTCAGTCCGCATGCGCATCAGGCCGTTATAGGCCATTTTGGTGATCAAAGAGGGAAGTTTCTCGTGATACGCCTTATCCAGTGGATTCTCAATAGACTTAGCCACAAAGGCAGAAAGCTTAATGATTCCGTCTACGAGCTTCTTGTGATAGAATCTGTCCATCGGATCTTCAATAGACTTAGCCACAAAGGCAGAAAGCTTAATGATTCCGTCTACGAAAAACCGGTAATAAAGGCTATTTATATACCACCTATCCCAAAAGAACTGGTGAAACACCTTCAGGGTTGGATACTTCTCTAACATGCCCTTAGGGTCGAGTCTATGGGATATGTAAAGCAGATAAGCTGGCACAGCACCTATGATCACAAAGATTACCGACAGAAGGGGAACTGATACATGCATGGAATTCTCTTTAACATGTTCAACTGGCAGATGAAGTTTTTCTACCAGGTTGTATTGGAATCCCTCCCGCAGGAAATGCCCTAAGCGGGGACCTAATATGCCAGCTAGAACAATCATAATAGCTAAAATACCGCATGAAACCCACATTGTACGGTAACCTTCGCCGAGATGTACACCTTTTTGCCTTAACTTCTCCACATTTTCACTCTCCCGTCCATGAAAGACCATTCCTATGAAGCGTATGGTATAGAATGAAGTCAACACTACGGTAATCAGGGCAAACAGAAATAATGGGTAATTATGGGCTTCTAGAGTTGAAGCAAGAACTGCGTCTTTACTCCAAAATCCGGGCAGTGGAGGGACGCCTATCAAAGACAAGGCTGCAATCAACATGAAAATCCAGGTATACGGCATGTACCTTTTGAGGGAACCCATATCTTGCAAATAGATAGAGTGAGCGGTGTGGATGACTGAGCCGGCGCAAAGAAAGAGGCAAGCCTTAAACAGGGCGTGACTTACCAGGTGAAATATTCCTGATGTAAAGCCTTCTACTAAAATAGAGGAATTTAGCCCAGCTACTCCTAATGCGAGCATCATATAGCCTATCTGACTAACAGTAGAATATGCTAAGGCCTTTTTCAGCTCCAGAGACACCATACCCTGAGTAGCTGCCAAAAAGGCTGTAAATGCACCTATCCAAGCGGTTAAAATGAAGAATGATGAAGCCTCGCTGCATCCAGCTACCCAGTAGCCGTAATAGAAGATTGGAATAAATCTGGCGATCAAATAGACCCCACTCTTAACCATGGTCGCTGCGTGAATCAGGGCTGAAACCGGTCCAGGACCTGCCATAGCCTCCGGAAGCCATTCATGAAGTGGAAACTGGGCCGACTTGCCGATAGGGCCCGCAAGAATGAGAAGACTCAACAATAAGATTATCCCTGGGGACTTGGCCATTTCCGGTATCCACACCGATGAGGTCTCATAAAGTTCCAAGAGGTTTAAGGTTCGGGAATAGAAAAATATTATTAGGATCCCACCTAAAAGCAGGACATCCCCCACTCCTGTTACAACCAATGCCTTTAGTCCTGCATGGGAAGGCGTGCAGTAGCTGGTAGGGGGAGGCCCACCTATCCAGTATTTGTTCTCGTCCTTATAGTAAAAGCCTATCAGTCCATAGCTGCACAGACCCACACCCTTCCATCCCATGAAGAGAAACAGTAGGTTATTGGATAGCACTAGGAGGAGCATACTTCCGATGAAGAGGTTCATCCACATCCAAAACCTGGTTAGGGAAGGATCCCCCTTCATATACCCTAGGCAATATACCATTATTATAAAGCTTATAACTGCAACCACGTTCGCCATAACTATGCTCAAGGGATCTATCAAAACACCAACTCTCAACTCTATGGGGACAGTAAGCCATACGACGGCGCTCTCCATAGGCAATTTCGAAGGATAAAATAGATAAGGTATGAGCATCACGCTGGCTACAGCTGAAAGAAAAGAGAGAAACACCTCCCCATAATCTCTGAGCTTAGGATGGATCTTGGCTAGAACGGGAGATAAAGGCGCACCGATCAAAGGAAAGGCTATACATAACCAGGCAAATAAAATACTCAACTGATCCGCCTCCTAGATACCACTTGGGATAGCAAATTGGATTACAGTGGAGATGATTTTTATGCTAAATATACCCAATAGCAGTATCCCTGCACCCATAATCAGTATGGGGATAAGCATACTCAAGGGGACCTCATCCATGGCAATCTCCTCACGACCTCCTCCATTATGGGGATAAACCTTTAAGATCTCCTTTTCCTTTTTGGTTGCCAGGTCGCGGGGCTCAAAGTATGCAGTCTCAACTACCTTGAAGAAATAGATAACATTAAGTATGCTGCTTATTAATATGACTGCTACAAAAACCCACTGCCTGGCATCAATTGACCCTAAGATTAAATATAATTTACTGAAAAAGCCCAAGGTAGGTGGTATCCCTATCATGGAAAAGGCACCCATGACAAAGGCACCCATAGTAAAGGGCATCTTCCTATATAAGTGTCTAAATTGATAGATATCCCTTATTCCCATCTTATACACTATTGCTCCCGCCACTGAGAACAGACACCCTTTGGTAAAGACTTCGTTGAGGATATGGAGAACGGCGCCAGTAAGGCCAGCTCTGTTAGCCAGTCCTATACCCAAGGCTATATAACCTATTTGGGCTACAACAGAGTAAGACAGCATCCTCTTTAGATCGGATTGGGCAATGGCAAATATGGAGCCTGCAATCATAGCAAAAGCGGCTATCCAACTGAGTATGGTAGTCACTGGTATCAACTCTACGGAGAAATAGGGCTTAAACACGGTAAAAAAAATCCTTATCATGACATAGGCCCCTACCTTGGTCATTGTGGGGGCAATAAGGGCACTCACCGTGGATGGGGCATATGTATAAGCATCTGGAAGCCATGCATGTAAGGGGAAAAGGGCCATCTTTAACCCTATCCCAACCAGAAAGAAGATAAAGGCTACTATTATCACCTTGGAATGATAGATTCCTGGTAATAATTGAGAAAGGTCCGCCATATTAAGTGACCCGGTAGCTATATAAAGGTATCCCACTCCCAGCAAATAGAAGCATGCACCTATGGTACCCATGATGAGATATCTAAAACTTGCAAGAGGTGCCCCGTTCTCTCCTATGGCAATAAGGGCATAGGCAGCAAGGGATGCAATCTCTAAAAATACATAGAGATTAAACATGTCACCAGTAACGATAATCCCCAAAAGCCCGGTTACGAGCAAGAGATAGATGGTATAAAAGAAAATGATCTTATCAGGTAGCTCCTGCTCGACGCTTTTCTTTGAATAGACCGCCACAACAAAGGTGATACATGATATGATTGCCAGAACAAAGGCGTTGAGGTGATCAACGACATACTCAATCCCCCATGGTGGATCCCAATTTCCAAGATGGTAACGGATGGTGCCAGTGGTGATAACCACACGTAAGGTATCAAGAGATGCCAGGGTAGAGAGGGAGAGGGCTACTAGCGTGGTTGGATAGCAAAGGCCTTTTCTCCACCACCCAAAAAGAAGGGTAAGAAATGCGCATATCAGGGGGATAACAACTGCTAAAGCAGGAGACTGCAGGCTCATATTTTGTGCTTTAAGATCTCTTCTTCCTCTAAGGTATTATACCTTTTGTAAATCGCTATCACTATCGCCAACGCTACTCCCAGGGTACTAACCATAACTACTATAGCCGTAAGCATGAGCACATGGGGTAGGGGGTTTACGTAAGATGCAGCCTCAATAGCTTGCATTTCATGGCCATGGCCATGCTCAATAATAGGTAGAGTTCCTCCCCTTTTAGCAGCAGTAGAGATAAAAAAAAGGATGATCGCCGTCTGAAATATGTTCATCCCGATAACCTTCTTAATCAGGTTTTTTTTGCCAATCATCCCGTAAAAACCTATCATCATCAGGACAATATAAATCCAGTAATTGTATTTGCTAATTATAAAATCGAACATTTCACTTTCTATGCCTTCTTCTTATTCTCAATATGAGAATACAACAAACCCCAGCAGTGAAGATTACAGTAGTTTCCCCAAGGGTGTCATAACCCCTGTAATCTGCCAGAACCGAGGTAACCGCATTTGGCGTGGCTGTCTCTTCAAGTGTCTTCTCTATATACCGGGGTGAAACATGGGTACTTGCAGGAGATTGCGGATCTGCCCAATCAGGCATATCCTGAGTACCATAGATAAGTATTGCCCCAGTAATAATTACAGCAATGAGAGCCAGAATCCTCAATCTTTACTCCCCCTTTGGGTTTTACTCACTGCAGCAATGAATAATACTGTCCCTATGCCTGCACTAACAGATGCCTCAGTGAATGCAACATCAACTGCGCCCATCTCTGCCCACAAAAGGCACATAAAGAAACTGTAGGCACCAAGTATAATCACAGCACTTAAAAGATCCTTTACAGAAAGGGCTGCTACAGCGCATATGACCACAAATAGAAGCAATATAAGGTCAAAACCAAGGATCATTTCCTATCCTTTCTCTCTTGTCCAGGGTTGCAAACCGCACCTGAGCGCAGCTCTGGAAATGGCATGGGTGGAGGTAGGTTGGGCAAGAAACATGAATACTGCAATAAAGATTATCTTCAAACTGGTAAGGGAAAACCCCTCATAAATACTGAGGCCTACAAGGGATAAGAGGACTGCCATGGTATCCCCTTTACCGGTTGCATGGAGGCGGCAGAAGAAATCAGGAAAGCGTAAAAGCCCGACAGTCGCTGCTATAAAGAAAAACAAACCTCCCAGAATAAAAGGAATGGAAATCATGTGTTGGACACTCATCAGGCCTCTCCTTTTATCTCCAGGTATTTGGCTGCAGTGATAGTACCAACAAAATTAAGGAAGGCATAGACCATACTGATATCTATAAACATCTCCACCCTATTATAGATAAAGCCCATAAGTAAAAGAATAACCAATGTCTTGGTACCAATGGCACAGATACCTGCCATCCTGTTTAGGACACCTGGCCCGAATACACCCCGATAAAGGCACAGTAATACGAGGGTAAACAAAGCCATTCCGAGTAATAAAAAGAAGTTATCCATCTCTTGCCCCTAAATCTTCCTCATCCTCTGGAAGTATGCCTCCTGTTGATATGTCAAAAAAGATAGAAAACATGACCGCCATCACGGCGATTCCAACACCAATCTCAACCCCGAGGATACCAAGAGACCGCGCCTGGGCTGGGATTACCTTTAAGACTGTAGAGAGCTTTCCATAGTCCAGATAATTGCTCCCCAAGATGAGACATAGCAATCCAATTCCCGAATAGACTAAAAGACCAAAGGAGCTAAATACTCCTGCCCTTATCTCAGACATCCTTGTTTTGGCCTCTTCCAGGCCGTGCGTTAGAAGGTATAAGATGAAACTTGCACCCATAATAACTCCCCCTTGGAAGCCTCCTCCCGGGCTGTGATGACCGTGCATGATCACATAGAGGGCATAGAGCTGGATAAATGGTATAAGTATCCTGGCCACTGCCCTGATAATGATGTCATCGGTAACTCTTGTCATTTCTCGTTGCTGGTTGCTCGTTGCGCGTTACTCGCCAAAATAGCGAATAACAATTGACGAGTAACTTGCTCACTTAAGTGCCCCAAATATCCGGGATACATCCAATACATCCTGAATGTATACGTGATCTGCCTCCATTAAAACATGGGCAATCTTATCCTCCATCTGTCCAGTACTAAGCTCATAGGCAACCTTTCTATCCAGGGCATGTACGAAAAACTCCCCTTCCCTGATATCCACAGTAATGGTACCGGGAGTAAGGGTAATGGAATTGGCTAAGGCCACCCAGGAGATGTCACTCTCTAATTTTGTCTTAAACCTTATTATTTGAGGGTCTACCGGCATCTTTGGGGACAGGGCCAGGTAGGCTACATGCAGGTTTGCAGAAAAAATCTGGCCCAGAAACCAGGGAGCGGCAGCAAAGAATCTTCTGGCTTTGATCCTCACGTCTCCGAGTCTGATGTTAGAAAATAGTAGATCGTGAGACATGTAAGCAACAAGCATAGAACAAATAATGCCAAGGGTAAGATGAAAATAATCAAAACGAGCCGAGAGCAAAATCCAGAAGGCGAATAGCACAAAGAAGGCTATAGTAAAGTTCCGTAACGCCAATTTTGATTGCTGAGCACCAGATAAAAAAGCCCTGGCTTGTCGTCTTTCTGCTAAGGATTTTGTTTCACTGGTTAACTTAGCCGAACTGTATAATAATTCCCTGGCCTCATTTCTGGCCTTCTCGAGAATCTCGAAGGCCTTATCTGTTGCTTGCACCAATACCGTAACTTCCATGTCCAACCTTTCTTAATTATCTGTTCCTTGTTGCTGGTTTCTCCCTGCCCGTAACACGTTTGAGCTGGCTTGTTAAAATGACGAGTAACCAGCAACGAGTCACGAGTAACGAGCCTTAAGGAATGATCAAAACAGGCACAGGAGCCTTTTCCGCTACCCTGTAAGATGAACTACCTGAATATATCTCTTTAATAGTACTCTTGCACCCAGTTCCCATTACAATAACAGTAGCACCATAGTCCTTTGCCGCTAGTAGGATCTCTTCCGGTGTCTTTCCAGCATAGATATGAGATTCTGCGTCTATCTTCTCCTCTAAACATATTTTCCTAATCCCCTCAATCCTCTCTTTAAGCTGCCGGATATCCCGTATGGTCGGTTTCTCATTTAACACATTGACTATATCGAGCACCCCTATTATCTCCTTCAAACCTATCATATAGTTCAATGCCCTTTGAGCTACAGTAGACCAGTCGGTGGCAAGTATTACACTATCAAATATGCCTTTCTTGGGGTAGCTATTTTCTTTGATAAGCAGGAGGGGGAGGGGAGTATTCTTTATTATATTTCTGGCATCTGAGCCCCTAATAAACCTTCTCTTTTCTCTTTTGAGATTTGCCACGACAAGAGATACATCCTCTCTCTTAACTGAATCTAGAATCCTGGAAACAAGTGAGCCCGATCCCTCAACTCCCCTTAGGTTGATCCCGTGGTGAGATAATCGGTCCTTCAACTCCTCTGGTGGGTTACCAGAAAGAAGGATTATTTCCTCGAGTCCAATTTCCTTAATGCCCAGTAATCCTTCAAATGAATCAAGAGTTGGCTCCTTAAGATTTGTTGCATAGAGAAGCTTTCTTACTTCCATGATCAATATTATTTGATCTCAGGACGTATAGTAAGGATAGGAAATTCCGAGTTATCTGTCATCAATCCACCCTCTTCACTGCACCTTTTAGAGCAAAGACGTTCAAGGACCTGTTCCGAAGATACAGACCAATCAAGCCCCATAAGGAGGCTCAGCCCAAAATTTTCTTCAGGATTTCAGCAAGGTCCTCTGGCTCTACTGGTTTTTCGAGGTATGCCTGAGGTTCAGGTACGGTTTCATCACCAAACTCGGTCAAGGCCACTTGTGACCTGAGAAATGTCCTCTTAGAGATTGCGGAGAGAATGATAACTGGGATATCTTTCAGGGACGAATCGGTCTTTAATTCGTGATACATCTTGATGCCACTCTCTTTTGGCATCAGTATATCCAGAATAATCAGATGCGGTCTCTCCTCTTTTACCTTTCTCATCCCTTCTTCCCCATCTTTTGCCACAATTGGGGTATATCCATTTTCCTCTACCACAGTGGAGACAAATGTTGTTACATCAACATCATCCTCAACATTGAGTACCTTTTTGGGCATTGTCAATCCTCCCTTTGATAGAGTCTGTTGGTTTGTTGAGTTACTCGCAAATAAATTGTCTGGTTTATCTAACGGAGTGAACCTCTTGATACGGCACACAAATGGTGAACGTGGTCCCCTTCCCCGGTTCAGATTCCACGTTTATTTCCCCTCCAATCTCTTTGATTATCTTTTCAGTGACCAATAGTCCTAATCCGGCTCCTCTTTCTCCCTTTGTACTAAAAGGAGAGGAGAAGATTTTTTCCTGTGTCACTCTATCCATGCCCATCCCGTTATCCGCTACCTCGAATCTGATGATATGATCTTCCTCGACTGCTGTGTTTACCGTAACCCGCCACTGTTTCTTTGTTGTGGAATCAAAGATGCAGGCATCGACGGCATTAGAAACCAGGTTCAACAGCGACCTATGTATAGCTTTTGGATCTATGTATACCTTGCCTAACAGAGGATCAAGAGCTCTCTCTATCTCAATATTATTCTCCCTCGCCTTTGATTCCATAAGGACACATACCTCTTCCACTATCTCATTAGGAAAGCAATTTTCAGGTTCGGGTTTTCGCTCTTTTGAGTAGGCAAGCAGGTCAAGAGCCAGGTCCGATATCCTGCTTACATTCCTCTCTATCATCGCCCAGCTGGTTTTTATCTTGTCTGTATGATTCCTGTCAAGTGCGACCTTTAATACATAGATGCCACCCTTAAGTCCATTTAAGATATTTTTGATATAATGGGCGAGTCCTGCCACAGTCTGCCCCGTGGCTGCCAATCTCTCAGATTTAATCAAGTCCTCCTGTAGCCTCTTTATCTCTCTCAGATCCCGGAAAAAGCCAACGCTACCTATCACTTCATCTTCTTCATATAGAATAGATCCTGAAAATCTTGTGGGAACAATCTCCCCATCCTTGGCGACAATGGCAACCTCCCTCCACTTTAATAGATTGAAATCACCTCCCTTTTCTAATCCTGACCTAAATTCTGAGACTATTGCCTGCGGATAGAGTTTGTCGACATTCATCTTTCGTATGACCTCGGAACGAGGGTATCCAAATATCCTTTCTGCACCTCTATTGTAGATGACAATATATCCTTTCCTATCTGTAGCAATAATCGCATCATTTGAAGATGAAATGAGCTTATTCTGGAAATCGGATCTTCTCTTTACCTCCTCTGTGGCTATTCTAACCATATTCTCAAGGTCATCTGTGTATTCATTCAATTTCTTCTTAATTGCTATCCTTTGTTCTGCTCTCTTCAGGGCCACTGAAAGTGCCTCATCCTTTATAGGCTTGTTCAGAAAATCTGAGGCATCGAGCTTGAGGGCATCAATAGCCGAATCCATATCCCCATGCCCGGTTATTATTATTACCTCGGCATCAGGGTTTAGTCCCTTGATCTGTTTCAAGACCTCAATTCCATCCATGCCTGGCATCTTTATATCTGTTAAAATTATCTGTGGGGATTCATTCTTGAATAGCTCAATACCCTCTTCCCCCCCTGCCGCTGTCAATACATCATATCCGTCACTAGCGAGAGAGAGGGATAGGACATTCCTGATCCCTTCTTCGTCGTCTATAATCAAAAGCTTTGGCATTTCAATACGTCTAAATTGGCTAATATCTCAAAATATATGTCGAGTCTTCGCTATACCCCACAAACACTAGCCTACAGAGGGAAACTTCAAGGTAAAGGTAGTACCTCTATCTACCTCACTTTCCACCTCTATTGTTCCGCCATAGTCGCTGATAATCCGGTAACTGATACTCATCCCCAGCCCGGTACCCTGGCCCGCCTTTCTGGTGGTAAAAAATGGCTCAAATATCTTATCAATCATCTCTTTTGGAATCCCTTCACCGGTATCAGATACCGTTACCACAACCTGACCATCAGCAGGGAATGATTGGATCTTGAGCAATCTCTGCCATTTCTTGTCTCCCAATCTCAGTCCCTTATCATCCATCGCATGCATGGCATTGGTCACTAAATTAATGAAGACCTGCTCCAGCCGGTTGTGATCTGCCATAATAAGGGATAAATGTGGGTCAAGATCGAGTTCAATCTCTATCTGATGTACCCTTAATTGCTGACCCATAACCTTAAATATGTCTTTAATGGGCTCGTTTATATTGAGCCTGGTCCTGGTGATGTCAGATTGCCTGGCAAAGTCTCTCATATGCTTGATTACCTTTGACGCCCTATCCACATTGCTGCCTATTTCTTTGGCCATGGCTCTCAACTCATCAGTGGAGACCTCTTCACCCTTTTTGATCTTCTTCAAAAAGAAATCACTTGCAACCTGAATCACATTTAAGGGCTGCGTCAGCTCATGTGCCATACCTGAGGCCAAGGTCCCGAGGGTAGCTAGCTTACTGGCCTGTACCAACTGGGCCTCCTTTTCTACATTTTCATCAATATCGGTTGTGGTTGCTATCAGACAATCCATGCCCATATGCATCGCATGACATGCCACAATATTGACATAGAAGGGTTCTCCTCCCTTCTTGATGTGTCTCCTCCTGGGATAAAAACTGCATTGATCTTCCGTGAGTTTCCTCAGACCCTCCTCAAGGTCCTTATCCTCTTCATATAACAGATCCAAAAATGTCATGTTCAGCAACTCCTCCTTTGATTGCCGGTAGCAATCAAGGGCTGTTGCATTGACATCGATGATCGTAAAGTCCTGCCCGTCCATGATGAAAATAGGGTTAGGGGCGCTGTCAAAGAGGGTCTTGTACTTCTCCTCTGACCTCCGTAACTCCTCATTAAGCTTCCTGAGCTCAGCTGTCCTCTCCTCCACCCTCGTCTCCAGCTCATCATGCGCCCTCTGGAGCGCCTCCTGCGCCTTCCTGCGCTCGGTTATATCCCAGAGGGTTTCAATGGAGCCCACGGTCTCCCCGTCAGCCCCTCTTATCGGTGCGGCCGCAAAGAAGAGCCACTTGCCCTTCTCCCCTATGTGGGGGAAGAACTCCTCTGCCTCATAGGCACCTTCAATGAGGGCCGACTTCCTCCACCTATCACCGTAATACCTCCTGATCTCATCCTCCTCCATTTCATCGACGATAACATCGGCCATGCTGGGCCTCTCTTTTGGCCTGAAGGGGAGCCACTGTTTATTGGTTCCCACGATCTCCTCAGCCCGATAGCCGGTCAACCTTTCACAGGCCCTGTTCCAGTGGGTGACCAGGTGATCCTTGTTGATGACAAAGGTGGGTATGGTATTTCCCTGGATGATCTGTGACAGGAACCTCTCCCTCTCAACGAGCTCCCTCTCTACCGACTGCAAGTGCCTGGTCCGCTCCTCCACAATCTTGGCGAGCTGCTGGGAAAAGAGCTCAAACTCACTCTCAATCTTCTCTGGCTTCCTGAGGTGTTTGCCTAAATCCCTCTTGATCCTTACCCTCTCCTCCTCGATCTGAAGGAAGTCCCACACCGACATGGCCTCGAAGTGATCGATCAACCTCACCTCTGCTGGTTTGGTTGCCTTGA
This sequence comes from Desulfobacterales bacterium, assembly GCA_013375385.1. Classification (GTDB taxonomy): domain Bacteria; phylum Desulfobacterota; class DSM-4660; order Desulfatiglandales; family B25-G16; genus JABXJZ01. Next base: position 5,293 of record JABXJY010000019.1, on the reverse strand, counting down.
GTTCCTCCAGAACCCTATTATCTCCTGTCAACTCGATGATCAGATTCAGCTTCTTGTTTTTATAAAGATCCCTGTAGTCCAGGGTCGTGAATATCCCTTTGTCTCTGGCATATACCAAACCCTCGGCCTCATCATTGATATCAGCTACACCTGCGATGTTCAGTCTCTGGCCAACAAAATTCTCTCCGAGGATAATCTCAAGGATGGCCTTACAGACCCTGCCTCCACCGACAATGGCGATGTTAGAGTTCTCTAAGATTTCTTTCATCTCATGCCCTCTGTGCAATGAATTACTTTCAATACCCTGGATTGCTTGGGCTACAGGTACTAAGGAACCAATAGAGTGGGCAATTCTGATACCTCTGCCAGCCGCTGAGAAACACTCCCTAACCACCTCGCCTGCCAAGCACTCTTTCTAGTTGTCCCTGTGGCAATGAGGGTGGCATCACGTTCCCTAGCTGCATTCTCGATCTGGGTAAGATCGCCGATGTAGAGGTGAGATTCTGCTTCCATTCCTTCACCTTCAAGGGTATCACATAATTCATCCAGTCTTCTTCTACTCTCCCTTTCCATCTTCTTAAGCTCCATTTTCCCCAGACCTGCCATGGCCTTCTCAGTTACAACATGAATTACCTGTAGCTTTCTTATAATACCTTTCAAAGCGACTATAAACTCCAGTGCCCTATCAGCTGGAGGAGACCAATCCGTTGCCAAAAGCGGCCTCTCGAACAGCTTGTCATTCACCCTGCCAGAAGACTCAACCTTGTACTTATGTACCAGGACCGGTGTCGTGGTTTTCCGAAGAAATTCTATTGTCTTAGAATCTACGTAGAGCTTTTTCAGTCTAGTCCTTTTCTTACGACTGATTACAACAAGGTCTACCCTTTCCTCTTCTGCGGTTGACATAATCTTAGGAACTGGATTTCCCTCCACGATATAGGAGCCACATTCCATACCCTTCTCAAAGAGGCTCTCCGCCCAATCAATAAAACGGACTTCAGCCATTTCCATGAGCCTCCTCTTTTCCTCCTTAGTATAATAGCCTATCTTACGCTCTATCACATGCATGAGCACCACATGGTCAAGTCCCGCCTTTCTAAGAGCCATTAACGATTGTAAGGCATCAAACCACAATTCCTCGAAATCGGTTACGAACAGCATCTTTTTGACTTCCATAACTGGCTCTCCTTTTCTGAACTCTTCTGGATATTTCAAGCTTTCCGACTCTTCTTTTTTTGCTGGAACACGCCCCACGCCAGGAGGGGCGGGAAATTGAAATTTCAAGTGGACAGTAGTCAGCCAAATTCGACAGTTTCAAAAAATAATATCGAGCAATTTTAATGTCTTATAGAGCGATTGCCATTCTTAGCTATTAGAAATATACCGTGCGCGCGGAAAAAAATCAACCTTCTGGTGGCGTGCTCGTGTTTGGCTGGGCCTTTTCACGATCTAACGCAATACAATAAGATAAATCAAGCCATAGAGAAACAGAAGTGTCATGGCGAGAAGGACACCCAAACCTATAGGTCCTCTGT
>JABXJY010000019.1:1689-3658 GCA_013375385.1 Desulfobacterales bacterium | reverse complement strand
TACAATAAGATAAATCAAGCCATAGAGAAACAGAAGTGTCATGGCGAGAAGGACACCCAAACCTATAGGTCCTCTGTAGACATCTTTATCATAGGAAGTTTTTCTTACCGCAGCAAGTCTAGATTGCAATTCCTTCAGTTCATCTAGTTGTTCCTCAGAGAGTCCAGAGGCATGGTAAAGCCTATTGACAATCTTCAAGTGGATATACCTTATGGCTATCTCAGGGAGTAAGATGGGGTTTTTGCTTAGACTTGTAACGCTAGCTACCATTCTAGCAAAAAAGCTCTGTAGCCCAAACCTGAGGTTCTGCAAGGCTTGACTGCAGAACCAAAGCAAAAGCATGCTCGGTTTTCTGTAGAACCAGTCTGTGTCAAGGCTAATGGTGGCATGACCGCCGAGTTTATCTATATAGAGCCAGAATGCTGCGGTAGTGAGTAACAGGAGTTGCATGATGGCTACTATGTGGGAGGGTGCATAGGGATGATAATGGACTGGATAAGGGGAAATATCATAAAGAACTCTTGGGTAACAACCGGTAAATATGCACAAAAAGGCAGTAAGTCCCATGGCTATTAGCATGTTTAAGGGAGGCTCTTTGGCCTCTATCCTCTCTAGTTTTTCTCCCCTGGGTGCCCTACCAAACCAGGTACCATAGGGAAGCTTTAAGGTAGTGCTGAGGAAGGTCCCTATGGAGGCTAAATGCAACAAGAGGTATATAGGAACGCTGTGTATCTCGCCTGCTGCAGCTACAACCATTGCCTTGCTAATAAATCCATTAAATAGTGGTACCCCGGAGATGGAGAAACCGCCTATCAAGTAAAGTGAAAGGCAGATGGGCATCATTTTGTAGAGGTTCCTCCCTTGGAGTTCAGTAACTTTCCTTCTCCCTGTCACATAAATGACTGCACCCGTACCCATAAACAGCAGGGCCTTGTATAAGATGTGGCAGAAGGCATGGGCAACAGAACCACTCATACCCATGTCGGTTCCTATTCCCACTCCACACACCATATAGCCTACCTGGCTGATGATATGGTAGGCAAGAAGCCTTCTGATATCGTTTTCCAGTATGGCATAAACCACACCATAGACGGCCATAATAGCCCCTAGCCACATCAGGATTTCAACCCCGGGGAAGGCCCTCAAAAGTACATATACAGCGCTTTTGGTGGTAAAGGCGCTTAGGAATACACTCCCGGTAACGGTGGCCTCTGGGTAGGCATCAGCTAGCCAGGCATGCAAAGGGGGTACAGCAGCATTGATTATGAAACCAAGGAGTATGAGCTGGGAGCCAAGTCCCCCATATTCCATAAGGCCAAAATGGACGGACCCTGTATCTACCACATATATGATGATGCCGGCTAATAGGGCGCAACCACCAAATAGGTGAACCATGATATATCTGAATCCGGCATTGAGGGCCGATATATCTCTTTGATACCAGATGAGAAATACGGAGGAGATGGCCATGATTTCCCAAAAGGCAAACAGGGTAAAAAGATCGCCGGCAAAGGTAACTCCCAGGGTGCTCCCTATGTAAAGAAAGGCGGCCGTATGCTGCCCGACTTCCCTTACATGGAGGGCATAGACCATTCCCAGAAAGGCAATAATGACAAATACATATCCAAAACAGAGGCTGAGTTTATCCACCCTTCCAAAGATGAGTTCGTAGCCTAAGAAATGGTAACCCCAGTAGGTTCCCTGACCCATATAGAGGAGATCAATAAATGCTATCAACGGAATCAGGAGCTGGAATACCTGGTTAAGCCGTCTCTCTCTCAGTAGAGGAAGGAGAATGGCCCCTCCAATAAATATGAATGCCGGTGGGACTGTATTAATCACTATAATAATCCTCGTCCCTCTGAAGCCAATGATGACCGAGGGCCTTAGAGCCGACCACAATTAGGATACATCCAAGGAATCCAAAAATTGCATCAAATGCTGGAATCCTTTCCCACGAAAAATGTGC
>JABXJY010000019.1:0-1589 GCA_013375385.1 Desulfobacterales bacterium | reverse complement strand
CCGACCACAATTAGGATACATCCAAGGAATCCAAAAATTGCATCAAATGCTGGAATCCTTTCCCACGAAAAATGTGCTTCTTCAGGTGAAACAAACACCCCTATCAAAATACTCAGTCCAACGGCAATAAGGAATATATATTTCAAGGACCTTGCCATTTACATCCCCCCAAGTATCTTCCCAGCTGCCATAGAGGCTATGTTAAAGAAATTAAAAAAGGCATTCGGAAATATTCCCAGTATAAGTGAGATAATTGCCGTTATCACCAAGGGAATAACCATCCTCATTGGGGCCTCATCAAAATGTGGATTGATAGCCTCTTTAGGGGTCTTAAAGAATGCATTATAGATTATAGGGAAAAGGTAGGCTACATCCAGAAGGACACTTATGAGCAAAGCAAAGAGAAAGACTATTTCTTTGGCCTCAAGGGAACCCATTGCCATATACCATTTACTGATAAATCCGCAGATAGGTGGAGTCCCTGCAACGCCCATCGCCCCAATAGCGAAGGCCCCAAAGGTTAACGGCATCTGCCTGCCAAGCCCATCGAGTTCACTTACATTCTCTTTACCGGTCTTTACATAAATGGCCCCGGCCGCAAAAAAGAGGGTAATCTTCATGAAACCGTGGCTGCCGATATGAAATATGCTGCCCGTTATGGCACTTGGGGTTAGCAGGGCAGCCCCCATGATAATTATGGCAAGGTTATTTATGGTAGAAAATGCCAGTCTTCTTTTGAGGTTGTCCTGGGCAAGGGCGTAGAGGCCCGAGACAATGACTGTAAAGGAGGCAAAATAGGCCAACATAAGCCAAAGATCAAGACTATGGAGAAGTTGAGGGCCAAAAACGTAGAGAATAGTCCTTAAACAACCAAAGACACCTGCCTTCACTACGGCCACAGCATGGAGCAGGGCACTTACCGGAGTTGGAGCTACCATTGCAGTGGGCAACCACTCATGCATAGGCATGAGCGCAGCCTTGACACCAAAACCTAGTATAAGAAGAACAAATAGGAGTATGAGTGTACCAGATGAACCGTGACCCAAAAGAAAACCGCCTGGTTTGAAATCAAGGGTCCCTGTATGAGCATAGATAAAGATTGTGGCGAATAAGATGGCTACACCTGCGGTGAGGGTATAGGCAAGATATTTCCTGCCGCCCATAATCGCATCCTCGGTCTCCTTATGGGCAACCAGGGGATACGTAGAAACCGTCAGGATCTCATAGAATATGAACAGGGTCAGTAGATTGCCTGCAAAGGCGATACCCATGGTTGCAGAGAGGCAGAGAGCAAAGTTAAAAAAGTATCTTGTCTGGCCATGTTCATTCAATCCCCTGACATACCCGATGGAATAGACCGAGGTTACAATCCACAGGGCAGAGGCAAGAACACCAAAGAACATGCCAAAGGGGTCAACCCTGAACTGGAGTGAGACCCCTGATGTAAGTGAGATAATGGTATATTCTAGTACCTTTCCATCTAAGACAAAGGGAACCATGGAAATAACGATCCCAAACTTGATAACCGAGGCCAGAATAGTCCAGAATTCCCTTAGATTTCTGTTCCTCTCACCTGTAAGGAGTATGAG
>JABXJY010000442.1 GCA_013375385.1 Desulfobacterales bacterium | reverse complement strand
TATAGAGGTTTAGCCAAGGCACCATGCCAATGGTCATGATTGACACACAAGTCTAATTACCCTATACTCCTGCCCTAAAATAACAAGTTCTTATAGACTCAACAACTATAATAAAAGAATCAGTTGGGACCATAGCCGGATTCCAGCAGTTGGTAAATCTTTTAAGAAAAGGAGGATGCTATGTCTAACGGGAAAGCAAGGTGCCCAGACACCTATGGCTCTGCCCCGAGGCAGTATGTCTGGAAACGACTACGGGCTTTGTGGTTGTACAAGCCAGATAAGAATCTCTGAGAGATGAGTCATGTTTCAGGGGCCACTCATTTCATGCTATCGAGGAGGGTATAGATCATGCGTGAGAGACAGTATGTCGTTGATGAATTAACGAAGGACGATACCTGGAGAATGTTTAATATCATGGCCGAATTTGTGGAAGGCTTTGATGTGCTGCCTGAAGCGTATCCAGCCGTGACTATTTTTGGGTCCTCCCGAGCCCATCCCAAAAGCTCAAACTACAGAAATGCGGAAAAGATAGCCCGACTCCTCGTAAAAAGCGGCTTTAATGTTATTTCTGGCGGTGGACCGGGGATCATGGAAGCAGCCAATAAGGGAGCCGCTGAGGCCGGTGGCAAATCAGTGGGCCTTCATATCCATCTTCCTCAAGAACAGGAGCCAAATAAGTATGCCAACGTCCGACTCGACTTTAAGTATTTTTTTATCAGAAAGGTCATGTTCGTAAAATATGCAGTGGCTTATATTATTATGCCTGGAGGTTTCGGAACCCTTGACGAACTCTTTGAGGCACTCACCTTGATTCAGACCAAAAGGATTAAATCCTTTCCCGTCATTCTCATAGGTTCAAAATACTGGAAAGGGCTTATGGACTGGGTGGCCGGAACCTTAGTTAAGGAGAAGTCTATATCGGAATCAGACCTTGACCTTTTAAACCTCGTGGACACTCCGGAAGAAGCTGTCCGTCTCATCAAGAGTCGCGTGATTGTCTAATATTATATTGCAATAAGCCCCTGGAGCTCTCCCTTACATACCTAAGTAGAGTTCCTTTCTTTAATAAAATTGTCGGCTTCGCAAAAAGTCTTTTCACCGGTCATTCCGAGGAGCGAAGCGACGAAGCAATCTCCTGATTTCAAGCAGTTACAGCCAATGAGATTGCTTCGCTGCGCTCGCAATGACAGCACCGGCGACTTTTTACGAAAGCATCAAGATTAATATACAGAAAAAAATACTAAATCCACAGGGCCTGGTTTGATACCAGGTATCTTCTATGCCATAGATCCTCCGCAGATATTTCCTCTGCCACCCAAAACTGCTATCAGATCCCATTCTTTGAAGGTTATTTCCTTGACACACAGGCCTATTTCTTCCTATACTCCTTCCCACAAAAAGCACGTGCTTATCATTTCATTATAGCT
>JABXJY010000441.1 GCA_013375385.1 Desulfobacterales bacterium | reverse complement strand
GAGTCTAAGCTCAGTCTTCTGAGGATGTCCCAGAAGGCGCCGCGATAGCCGTTCTTGATAGCCTCCATGAGTTGAGAATTATCGTTATAGTTATAGTCCTGAGTGGTTTGTTCCTTGCTAACAAAGAAAAAGCGGCTGTCGCCTTTGATTAACTCGCCAATATAGGCGCCAATGTCATCGCCGAGTTTGGGGGACAAGTAGAATAAGGGCCTCAACATAGTGGAATTGTCATCAATGGTGCCCTGAAGACAGGGGTTCTGTCTGGTTACCCCTTGTTTTTTCACCATTTTCCCCAATGGGCTATCCGGATAGAGCCGAACCCCGAGGCTAATGCCTACCCGGGTAGGCTCAAGGCCTTTCATTAATTCAAGGGTTTCCCTTACTGTCTGGCGTGTCTCACCAGGCCCGCCTAATAAGAGGTCGAACATAAAGGAAAATCCACAGTGGTGACATAAGCGAGCCAGCCTGGTAATGTCGCCAACCCGATGCAGATGGCCCAGCCGCTGGAGTTGGCCGTCGTTACCGGAGTCGACCGTAAAATCTATGCCGACACATCCTGCCTGGCACATCAGATTTGCGAGCTCCTCAGAAAAGGGCATAGCCACACAGTAAGCATACCATTGAATCTTATCACCCAGCCCCTGGTCAATAATGGCCCGACAAACAGCCTTGGCATGGTCTTCCGGCACATTAAATTCGCTGTCTCCCGTATGGAAATGAGTTATCCCCTGTTTAAGGAGTCCCCTAAGCTCCATGGCCACGTCTTTGGGGTCCCTGGATCTGACTTTCCGACCTTTGGCCACAGGGTCAGCACAATGGATGCACGCCCGGTCGCAGCCCCGCTTTGTCTCAAAGCCCACCATCGCCCCTTCCCGGAAGTAACGAACATTGTCTACCAGGTCGCGCTGGGCAAGGCTCACTTTATCAAGGTCCAAATGCCGAGCCGGGCTCAATTGGTAGCTATCCTTATAGAACAGGCCCGGAATAGATCTATAGTCTGTTTTCTCCTGCAAGGCCCTGGCTAACATACACAGCGCAAGCTCACCGTCGCCATAGATCCCGAAGTCTGCATCGCAGTATTGTATTACCTGGATTGGGAATATGGAGAATCCTACCCCTCCCAGGACTATGGGACAGGGAGAGAGACTTCTTATCTTGTTTATTATTTCCTGGCTTCTCTCGAGGCAAAAATCTTGACTGGCAAAATAGGAGTCATCTATATTACGCAAGCTAATGCCAACAAACAGGTAGTCATCATCCACAGCGTGCTCGATCTCCCTATCCACCTCATTGGTAAATCCCAGGTCTAACAGTCTTACCTCGAGTCCGGCCTTTTGCAGCTTGCTGTGCAGATAGTCAAGACCCACCGGTGCCACCGGTGGTTTCATCAGGTTTGGATTCACCAGTAAGATTTTTCGGCTCATGTTCCTA
>JABXJY010000171.1 GCA_013375385.1 Desulfobacterales bacterium | reverse complement strand
GTTAAAAAACTAATAAAGGAAACCGAGGTAAAAGAAGTATTAGAAGAAAGGGTGGAGAAACTGGAATCAGAATTAGAGGGAGCAAAAAGGTTGGCTGCCTTAGGATGCTACGTAGAGAAGATCCTTTTTGAGTTATCTAACCCCATACTGACGCTATCCGGGAAACTAGAAACTATTAAAACGAAAATGCATAAACACAAGAGAATGCTTGAAGAGCATGGGGATATTAATAAGAAAGAGTCTAAAGGGATAATAAGAGAGTTTAATAAAGGTTGCAAAGAGGTTGATCAAATCCTTAAGGATTACAAAATAATATCAGAATTGGTAAAAATAGTAGGGGATGATAGCGAAACTCTTGAAAGAAAGCTTAAGGAGAGATACCTGGTCTCTATTTATACTAAGCCTAAATGCCAAAATCTTCAATAAAGGGTTTACATTTTTTTGTTCAGGCCCCAAAGTTTCTCGACTCCAGGAAAGTCATGATTCTTACCGTCTTCACTATCTAACCGGGCAAGAATGGCCAAAGGAAATGTAAATGCCAAAATTATTTTATCATTTGGACTTTGAGTTTTACCCTGGCGGTAGCTATTTCACCGGGGAGCTTTGAAATTTGTCATTCGAAGCCCAAGCTACCCTTTCTAGGAGTGGCTGTTGATTATCGATCCGGCGTTAATCAATTACTTTCTCTTCTTTTGTTGATGCCTCTGATTTTAGCCGGTCAACCGCATCGATAAGGGCTGGAAACACATTGTCCCTGATATCACCAGCAACCATTATGGTTACAATTTCGTCACCAACTTCGAGATGGCCACTATTTGCTTCAATGAGGATCTCCACTATTCCGGGCCTTGATTTGATATCTCTCATGATCTCATCAATCTTTTCATTGTCAAATTCCACATCAACCCCAGATACAGCCTTTCCATCCCTCGAGAAAGACCTGACGACACCGAGGTGGCTGGCGATCATACCTGCTTTATGGAAATTGGGACTGGCTTTAATGATCTCTACCATCCTGTTAAGATCCATCCTATTCACCTCATTTAGGTTTTATGTCGTCACTATCAGAGTCCAGATTAAAGAGCTTTCGGGCAATATCTAAATAGAGATTTCTCGAAGCCCTGTCTTTCTTCCTTCTTAAGAAGACTATGGGATCGTTTAAGATCTTTTTGGCAATCGATGTAGTCATATTTTCCACAGCCTTCCTCTGCTCTGGTGTAAGATCACCAAGACTGGAAAGGGTTTTTTTCAGCTCTATCCGGCGTATATTCTCACACTTGTCCTTGAGGTCCACTATAGTTGGAACAACATCCAGGGTCTTGAGCCATTCGGTGAATTTGATGACCTCCTCAGCCACCATTCTCTCTGCCTTAACCGCTTCTCCTTTTCTCTTATTGATGTTGGACTCAACAATTCCTGAAAGGTCATCGATGTCATAGACAAAGACATTTGCTATTCCATTTACCTGGGACTCAACATTTCTGGGCACAGCAATATCTATAAAAAAAAGCGGCCTATTCTTTCTGCCCCTCATTGTCTTTCTTACCTGATTCAAAGAGATTATCGGTTCCGGGGAAGCGGTAGAGGTAATAACAATATCTACCTCCAGCAGCTGATCACCTATCTCTTGAAAGGAGATCGCCTTTCCGTGAAAGCGATCTGCCAATTCCACGGCTCGGGTAAAGGTCCTGTTGGCTACCAGGATTCTGGCTATCCTGTTATTCAAAAGATAGGTGGCAGCGAGCTCTGCCATCTCTCCAGCCCCGATCAGGACTACCTTTTTCCCCTGTAAATCTCCAAATATCTTCTTGCCCAATTCCACAGCCGCAAAGCTTACAGAGACGGCAGATCCTGATATGTCTGTTTCAGTCCGTATTCTTTTGGCCAGTGAGAAGGTCCTGTGCATCAGCCTGTTAAGAATTACAGAGGATGATTTATGATCCACTGCTGTCCTGTAGGCCTCTTTAACCTGTCCCAGTATCTGTGGTTCGCCAACTATCATTGAATCAAGGCTGGCACCCACCCTGAATATATGGCGTATTGCCTCCTCATTATCGTAGATATAGAGGGCTGGGCGAAGTTCCTCGCTTTTGATTCCGCTTATATGGGAGAGGAATTCTATCACAGATCCCTTAGCCTCTTTTTCCTTATCGGTTGTGAACAGTATCTCCACCCGGTTGCAGGTGGATAGAACTATGGATTCTCTGATATCTTTAATGCTCCTGACGGAGTTCATTACTTCATCTATATTATGTCCTCCGAAGGCAACTAATTCTCTCAACTCAACCGGTGCTGTCTTATGATTCATGCCTATATCAACGATGGTTACCATGGCAATTAGTTTCCTTCTAGGCTCTTAAAACTATGATACCCCTCCATCAAAAAGTTGACTCCAATGAAGGTGAAGATGAGGACGAAAAAGCAGCCTATGGACATGATGGCAGAGCGTCTACCGCGCCACCCTACAGCCATTCTCTGATGCAGAAGTGCTGCATAGCAAAGCCACGTTATCAAAGACCAGACTTCTTTTGGGTCCCAGCGCCAGTAAGAGCCATGGGCACCCTGGGCCACGATAGAACCGGTAATCATACCTATGGTAAGAAGGAGGAATCCGTAATTGATTGCATGATAATTAATTGAATCGAGGCTGTTGAGGGAAGGAAGCCTGCTGTAAAAAGCCCCGAGCCTTTTCGTTTTTATCTGATGTTCCTGGATCAGATACATAACCCCGGCAATAAAGGCAATGGCAAAGATACCATCCCCCAAGAAAGCAGTGGCTATATGTACTGGGAGCCAGAAACCTTTAAAAAGCGGTCTCACCGTGATGGATGAAATAGGGATTGTTGAGGAGATAATCATCAAAAAGGCGGAGAAGGGAACGACAAATGAGCCCAAAACCGTAAGCCTGAATCTAACCTGAAAGATGATGTATGCAGCGATTATAGTCCAGGAGAAAAAGGAAAGGGACGTCTTGAAGGTTAAGACAGGCATAGCACCCAGCTGATAATAACCAACGGCAAGGTAGATGGAGTTCAGTGCAAAGCCTGCAAGAAGGATCCTGTGCGACCAGAACCCTATTTTTTTGTTTTTCTTTATGATAAAGAACAAGAAACCGGCTGTAGCTGTGAGATACAGAACAAGAGTCAACCTGAAAAAAACGATATCCATCCTATATCCTTCTACAGACCTGTTTAACAATATCCCCTATAGGAAAATCTTCCCCCAGGATAGATCTTAGTGTGGTACTGACCCCATTCCTATTTCCCTTCTTGATGAGATCAAGAAGTTTGGAGTCAACCAATTCTTGAAAGAGGATCTTATTTCTTGAAGATGCTTGCCCCCGAGAAAGGAGTTTTTTCCTGATCATGCCCAACAGGTCTAAGAAGGAATCATACTCTGGCCCAAACATTCTCTCCATCTCTTTCCTGAGTTTTTTTGCCAGGGCTGGGCTTTTGCCTGCCGTAGATATGGCTATTTGGAGGTCGCCCCGTTTGACTATTGAAGGCATAATGAAATTGCAATCTCCGGGTTGATCAACGGCATTGACCAACAACCCCTGCTTTCTTGCCCGCCAGGCAATCTGCTTGTTGACCTCTGGATCATCGGTAGCCGTGATAACCATAAATGCATCATCCATCACCGTACCCAGAGATTCATAAGAAAGATGGTGAATTCTTTTCTTAGCAACCAATTCCTTTAAGTGAGGGGTAAGATGAGGGGAGATAATAGATATCTGGCAGCCATAGATGAGAAGGGATCTTATTTTGCGCTCAGCTACCTCTCCACCGCCAACGACCAGTACCTTTTGATTATCGAGATCCAGAAAAATAGGGTAATAAGGCATATGATTTGTTACTCGTTTCTCGTTCGGCCAGCAGACAGTCCGCCGCAGGCGGAAGAACCGAGACTTAGATATACTGATCTGCCATTTCTTCTATAAATCTTTCGGTTTCATTGGGTCCTTTAGAGGACAGCTCCGATACCAATCTCTTGATCTTGTCATAGGTGGTTTGGTCACGATAGAGATCGTCTGTTGACGAATAGGCCCCGCCCCGTCTGCCAATACGGTATACAATCCGATCAGTTTCGGGTCGATCTTGATATTTCTTGATAACATTGAGCATATTTTCCTTTTCTTCGGGCAGCTTTCCTTTCACCTCTTCTAAGAGATTCATGATGTGGTCACTCGTGATTGTACTGGTTATACTATTATCCAAGCTTTCAATAAATAGCTTTATCTCCTCAACCACCTGGTCATCGGTAAGCATCTTAAATTCTCCATTCTTGACCTTTTGGTAAAGGAGAGTATGGTTTGGAACCCTGAGGCTTCTAAGCCTTATGTAATGTGGGTTGATTTTGCCAAGAACCCGTGCCGTTTCCAAGGCATGTTCTTTCCACATTGCCTCGCCCCCAAGTCCTGGCATAATGTATTCGGATAATGACATACCAGCCTCAACAACCTTCTTGCCGGCATCTATGTGCTGAGCAGCTGTGACCCCTTTCTTTATAAACTTCAAAAGTGGATCGTAGCCGCTCTCCAGACCAATATGGACCCTATCCAGACCTGCCTCTTTTATCTCTTTCATCTCTGTTAACGATCTTCGACTAACAGTTCTCGACCTTGAATAGGTGGTTACCCTCTTTAAATCGGGAAATTTTTCCCTGAGGAATCTCAAGATATCAACAAAATCCTTGGTCTTAATAATAAAGTTGTCAGCATCTTGCAGAAAACATGCTCCGGTCCCATAGGAGAGCCATAGGGCTACACTCTTGTAACTGTAACTGTAATTGTTGTTGCTTATGATATGGCTTATGATAGGATTTGTTATCATGCCGCTCATTCCCAACCTCCATGAAAGGGCCTTGATATCATCAGCAATATCTCTTGCGGTCTGAATATCTTTCTTGATCTCTTCAACTGTTCGCAGAGATAACTTCTGTCCTTTATAGACAGGACAAAAGAGACACTGGTTCCAGGGGCAGTTGCGAGTTATCCTCAATAGAAGGCTTCGTGCCTCATTCGGTGGCCTAATGGGGCCTTGCTCAAAGCTTAATTTCGGTTCGTTTATCACTCTTTCTCCTTTGGCCTCTATCTTAGGCCTGGAAAAGTCCGTAGCTCAAAGAGAGGGCAAGGCTACTGCCTATTGGGAAGAAAATATAGGAAAAATAGCTGCATATCAAATATTATAATCACATATCGTAACTTTTCAAATTTTTATCTCTCGTGACCTTCTCCCAACCGCACCGCTGGGGTCCTGATAGGTGATAAGCGATTCCATGATAGTGCATTTGCTAAAGGGGGAGGGGTGTGGAGGATCATACATCTTTGGGTTCAGGAGCAGGGCTCATAGCTTCTGGAGGGTCTTCTCCTCGCTAAAGAGCATCTTCACGCCACCGATGTCGATCTGATCGTTGTTCCGTAAGATACACCGCTCAACCTTGATGCCGTTGACATAGGTGCCGTTGGTGCTGCCCAGATCCTCGAGGTGGTACTCCTCGTTTCTGAAGGTGACCCGTGCGTGGCTCCGGGACACGATGGCCCGGCGAAGCTGGATCCTGCACGGGGGGCTGCGGCCGATGGTGAGCTCTCCCTCTCCCAGTTCAATGACCTTCCTCTTTCCACCAGCCCCGATGATCTCCAGACAGGCACGCTGTTTGATGGGGAGCTCTCCCATGAATGCCTTCCGGGGTATTGCAGCAGTGGACCCATGTTCAAATTCCTTCTCACGCACGGATTCTTCCGTATCGGCCTTGTCTCTCCATACGGTTTTCTCAGTTTCCTTGGTCATGGTGCAGCTGTCAATGGGGGTGATGGGTAGTTATAGCCTATAGAGACTGTTTTTTCAACCTGTCTGCACTCCATGTGCGGGCGTGAAAGTATAGTTTTATTGTAGCTTTTAGTCAACAGCAAAAGGCTTCACAAGACGTTGACATAATCTCTTATACGGTATAGATTTAACCCTACTTCGTAACGGTGTAGCAGG
>JABXJY010000170.1 GCA_013375385.1 Desulfobacterales bacterium | reverse complement strand
TACCGTTATCTTTATCCCCTTTACCTTGAGAAACCTGATAGCAGGCTTTTTTCTCTTTAGATTTTTTGATATTCTGAAACCACCTCCAGTAAGGACAATAGAGAGGAAGGTAACGGGAGGTTTTGGGATTGTCCTCGACGATCTGTTGGCCGGTGTGTACGCCCATCTATCTTTACGGTTTCTTCTATATATGCTCAGCTGAAACGTAGATACTGACGAGAAGACCATGCTTACAGAGATCATAATCATAGGCAATGAACTGATCTCGGGGAGGACAAGAGACCTTAATGGCTGGTATGCATCAGGTTGTCTCTTGTCCTGTGGCCTTGAGGTAAGTGGAATTACAACCGTGGGTGACAACTATGATACCCTTTCTTCTGTATTGGGGGCAGCTGTAAAGAGATCTCATTTTATAATTGTTACTGGTGGATTAGGTCCCACTGAAGATGACCTAACAACCAAGATAGTATCCAGGGTATTAGACAGGCCCCTTTTCCTTGATCAGGCCGTTCTCGATCATTTGAAGGATAAAACGAAGGAAATCGACATGAGGTGGTCTCCTTCTCTAGAAAACCTGGCCTGGCTTCCCCGAGGGGCGAAGATCTTAGATCCTAAAGGAGAGATGTGCGGTTTTTCATTATCTGAAGGGGACAGTCTCCTCTATTTCCTGCCAGGTGTACCAGAGCAGATGAGGGAGATGATGAATAGGTTTGTTATTCCGGATATTCTTCGAAGGTACACTCCAGCCACTGTGCCGCGTCACAGGATACTTAAGGTCTATGGATTGAGTGAATCTTATATTGCAGATGTCTTCAAAGGCCTCAGTGCTGAGCTTGCGGGGGTAATGTTTGGCTTTTATCCCGCCTTCCCTGAAAACCATATTACCATTACAGTCCGAGGCAAAAAGGACGAAGAGACCGAAAGGGAATTAGACAGGACAGAGGAGAGGGTCAGGGGCCTCTTGGGGCCTTATGTGTTTGCATCTGATGAAAAAACCATGGAGGCTGTAGTTGGAGACCTGCTTAAAGAGCGGAAGATGACCATATCTTTGGCTGAATCCTGTACGGGCGGTCTCATTGGCCACAGGCTTACATCTATACCGGGGAGTTCTCTCTACTTTGAAAGGGGGATAATTGTTTACAGCAACAAATCCAAGATCGAGATGCTCGGCGTAAAGAAGCAAACCATAGATACCTATGGGTCTGTCAGTGATCAAGCGGTGAGGGAAATGGCGGAAGGGATCAAGGAGATTGCGAAAACGGATATGGGACTTGCTGTAACAGGGATTGCCGGACCTTCAGGAGGAACAGAGGAAAAACCAGTTGGTACGGTCTTTATTGGCCTTTCTGTGGACGGCAAAATACTCTCTGGAAAATACTGCTTTTCAGGACAGAGGGATAAGGTTAAACTTACTACATCTGAGATGGCCCTCGATTGGGTCAGGAGATATTTAGATGGGCATCCGTTCATTCCTGGCATTTGAGCTTCCCCCAGAGATCAGGGGACAGATTGGGACAGTCTACAAAGAACTACAAAAAAAAAGAATGCCTGTGAGGTGGGTTAAGGAAGAGAATATTCATCTCACTATGATCTTTCTTGGCTCTGTCAGTGAAGATGCAATAGATGAAATAAAAGAAAAAGTACCTTTGGTGGTTAAAAGGTTTTCCACTATTAGAACCATGCTCAACGGAGTCGGGGTATTTCCTCATTGGAGAAAGCCAAGGGTTATCTGGGTTGGCCTTGATGGGGAAGTAGAAAAATTGTCAAACCTCCGGGATGAATTGCAGGCAGAACTAAGGGTGTTAGGTTTAAGGGAAGAAAAGAGGCCGTTTAGAGCACACCTAACAATTGGCCGTTTTAAAGGTATAGTAGATCGGGATGAGGAACTGAAATGGATTCTTGATAGATATCACGATATTACTAGTGATCTCTGTTACCTGAATGAACTTATTCTTTTTAAGAGTGACCTCAAACCAGATGGCCCGGTGTATACAAGAATGGCTACTTGGCCATTGAAGATAGATTGATAATGCTTTGATAAGGGAGGGTATTATGGCAATAGAATCGGAAAAAGAAAAGTCAGTCGATCTGGCTATTACACAGATCGAAAAGCAGTATGGAAGGGGTTCTATCATGAAGATGGGGCAGGATGGGGCGGTGATAGATATTCCTGTCATCTCCACAGGCTCACTTGCCCTGGACTACGCCCTCGGTCTGGGTGGTGTGCCAAGGGGGAGAGTGATAGAGATCTTTGGTCCAGAGGCCTCAGGAAAAACCACCCTGGCCCTCCACATTATTGCAGAGGCCCAGGCAAAAGATGGGATTGCCGCCTTTATCGATGCAGAACATGCCCTTGATCTGGCCTATGCCAGGCGACTCGGAGTGAATATTGATGATCTTCTTGTCTCCCAGCCGGACTCGGGTGAGCAGGCGCTGGATATAGCTGAAATCCTGGTAAGAAGCGGAGCCATAGATGCCTTGGTTATCGACTCTGTTGCAGCCCTTGTCCCGAGGGCAGAGATCGAAGGCGAAATGGGAGACCAGCAGGTTGGGTTGCAGGCAAGATTGATGTCCAAGGCCCTCAGGAAACTGGCGGCGACCATTAATAGATCAATGACGTGTGTTATCTTTGTAAATCAGATCAGGATGAGGATCGGGGTGATGTTTGGCAACCCGGAGACTACCACTGGAGGACATGCACTCAAGTTTTACGCCACGCAACGCCTTGACATCAGAAGGATAGCCTCGATACAGGAGGGAGACAAAGCAATTGGCAACAGAACCAGGGTCAAGGTAGTAAAGAATAAGATTGCTCCTCCTTTCAGGATGGCAGAGTTTGATATTATATACGGTAGCGGGATATCAAAGGAAGGAGACATACTAGACCTGGGCGTAGGATTAGATATAGTTGAGAAGAGTGGCTCATGGTACTCCTTTAATGAAGAAAGGATTGGCCAGGGAAGGGAGAACACTCGAAGATTTCTGGCCGAGCATCCAGATATCATAAACGATATCGCTGACAGGGTGAAGGAAAAGCTTGGCTTAGGTGAAAAAAGACATATCTCTCAAGATGAGTCTCAATAAATGTAGTTTCTTGAGGTTTTAGAGTTTTTTGGGTTTCTTGAGTTGATAGGATACACTATAAACAGCGTAAACACAAGAAACGGCAGACTGGCCTATGGATAGCAGAAAAATCAGAGAGAAATTCTTACAGTACTTCAGAGAGCATGGTCATGAGATCGTAAAAAGCTCATCTTTGGTTCCCAAGGATGACCCTACCCTCCTTTTTACCAATTCTGGCATGGTCCAGTTCAAGAATCTATACCTCGGCCTCGAAAAAAGATCCTATACGAGGGCGGCGAGCTCCCAGAAATGTGTCAGGGCTGGAGGAAAACACAATGATCTCGATCAGGTAGGTTACACTAACAGGCACCATACCTTCTTTGAGATGCTCGGTAACTTCTCCTTTGGTGACTATTTCAAAGAAGAGGCCATCGATATGGCCTGGGAACTGCTGACTGTAGGATACGGCTTACCAGAAGAAAAGCTCTGGGTGTCAATCTATAGGGATGATGATGAGGCATACAAAATCTGGAACGAAAAAATAGGCTTACCTCATGATAAGATCTTCAGATTCGGAGAAGAGGATAATTTCTGGTCCATGGGAGAGGCCGGCCCCTGCGGCCCATGCTCAGAGATTTATATTGATCAAGGCCCTGAGGTAGGCTGCGATAAGCCCACCTGTTCAGTAGGTTGTGACTGTGACAGGTACCTAGAGCTCTGGAACCTGGTCTTTACCCAGTACGATAGAGAGCCAAGTGGTGATCTTGCCCCCCTTCCCAAGCCAAATATAGATACCGGTATGGGTCTCGAGAGATTGGCTGCGGTCCTTCAAGGGGTGTATTCAAACTACGATTCAGACCTGTTCTCCGATATCATCGGGCTTATTGATGAGTTTGCAGGATCAAGGTATGGCCAGGATAAGAAAAGTGATATCTCCTTCAGGGTTATCGCAGATCACAGCAGGGCTGTGGCATTCCTGATAGCTGACGGTATTATGCCTTCAAACGAAGGTCGAGGTTATGTGCTCAGGCGAATAATCAGGCGGGCTATACGGTACGGCCAGGTTCTTGGCCTGAAGGGACCATTCCTTCATCGTTTAACAGATAAGGTTGTTGATGTAATGGGAACCGACTACCCGGAGCTAGCACAGTCCGAAAGATTTATTGATGAAGTAGTGATCAATGAGGAGAAAAGGTTTGCCGACACACTCTTTCATGGTCTCTCCCTTCTAAGAGAAGGCATGGAGGAACTGCGCTCAGAGGAGAAGCCCATTATTCCTGGTAGGTTAGTTTTCAGACTCTATGATACCTTTGGTTTTCCCCCGGACCTGGTAGAGGACATAGCCAGAGATGAGGGTTTCAAGGTAGACCTTGAGGGTTTTGATCAGGCCATGGCAGAGCAAAGGGCAGCCTCCCAGAGAAGCTGGAAGGGGAGTGGAGAGGAAGAGATACCCGAGGTCTATAGAAGGCTTGACTCGAGGGGGGTGGAGTGTCAGTTCTTGGGCTATGAAACGCTAAAGGCGCAGGCAAGGGTTATCTCTATCCTGAAGGATGGAGCAGAGGTTGATTCAGCAAGCAGAGCCGAGCAGGTGGAAATTGTCCTTGATCAGAGCCCATTTTATGGTGAATCCGGAGGCCAGGCTGGAGATACTGGATTAATAGTCAATGGTAGTCTGAGGATTGAGGTTGTAGATACTATCAGGTACCCCAAGAACCTGACTGTTCATAAAGGGAAGATCACTGAAGGTATGATCTCTGCGGGTGATGATGTTGAAGCCATAGTGGATGAAACGAGGAGGAGGAGCATCGCCCACAATCATACAGCGACCCATCTCCTTCAAGCCGCGCTCAGGGAGACCCTGGGGGAGCATATCAAACAGGCAGGATCTTACGTGGGACCTGAAAGGTTAAGGTTCGACTTCACCCATTTTGCCCAGATAACACCTGAGAGATTAAGAGAGATCGAGATGATGGTAAATCTCAATATACAAAAGAATCTCCCTCTAACGACCCGGGTACTGCCAAGAGATGAGGCCTTTAAACTCGGAGCAATTGCCATCTTCGAGGAGCGCTATGGGGATCAGGTGAGGGTTGTGACCACCGGGGATGGCGTTAGCAGGGAGCTCTGTGGTGGGACTCATGTTACTTCAACCGGAGAGATAGGTGTTTTCATGCTTGTGAGCGAAGGGGCTGTTGCAGCGGGTATTAGGAGGATTGAGGCGTTTACTGGAGAGGGTGCCGTCATGGAAATACAAAAAGACACGGATAGTCTTAAGACCATATCTGGCCTGCTTAAGACCACTCCTGATCAGCTCGTCACGAGAGTCAAACATTTAATAAGGGACCAGAAAGGAAAAGAACGCGAGATAGAATCTCTCAAGGCGAGACTCGCGACCAAGCAGTCCGAGGATCTAATCGATACCGCTCAGGAGATAAACGGTATCAGGGTCATAAGCCAGGAGGTGGCAGCAGCAAACCCAAGAGACCTGAGGGAATTCGGTGACCATTTAAGGGACAAACTGAAATCTGGAATAATCGTGCTTGGTGCCAGGGGCAAGGGTAAGGTCTTTTTGCTGTGCAGGGTCACGCCTGATTTGACAGATAGGTTTGATGCTGGAAGGATTATAAAGGAGTTGTCTGTCTTTGTAAGCGGAAAAGGCGGTGGAAGAAGAGATATGGCGGAGGGGGGTGGAACAAAGGTATCTGAACTCAAAAAGACCCTCGCTAAGGTACATGATATTATATTCCAATGACAAATTCCAAAGCTCAAATGCCAAATGAAATCCAAATGACTAAATTTCAAAAGGGCGTATTCAGCCTTTGCCTATTTTGGATTTTGAACTTTGACATCGATTTGGCATTTGGGTTTTGTTATTTGGTGTTTCCACCAAAATGATCATTTACGAATCTCTCCATGGTGTAC
>JABXJY010000169.1 GCA_013375385.1 Desulfobacterales bacterium | reverse complement strand
GCCGGCCTTTACCAGAATAGTCAGATCGATCAGGGGCAGCTCGCGGTCGAATAGATAAAACATCATTGTGTTTCCGATCTTGGCGGTTTGAGCTTTTGGATACTCGATTTTCTGTGGGGCCCGATGGAAAGAAAGCGGATGCTTCCAACCTGCAGGTGTCGGGTAGATTGAGTCGTTAAGAAATGTGGCCGGCCTGGTGATCTTTGTTGCAGCTGCCACCCCGACAGATCGGACCTCGGTATATTGCTCTGGCGGGGTATCCGGCCTTCCACCCGGGATAACATAGACGCTGGTTTGATTCTCGGTATGGATATATTTTCTGGCTGCTTCCCTCACTTCCTGCGGTGTTACCTCTGTGATTCTTTTAAGATAATCGGGGAGGTAGCGCCAGCCGATCTGAACTTCCAGTGTTGCCAGAGTGCTGGCCAGGTCTTCATTGCTTCGCATTCGATCCAGGAATTCCCGCAGATTGAGTTTCTTGATTCTTTCCAGTTCACGCGCAGAAAGCAGTTGATCTTTCATTTTTTTGACTTCAGCAAGGAGCATACCTTCAAGCTCCTGGCAGGCAGTCAGGTAAGCTTGACGCTTCGCTTCTTCATTGAGGGCCCCTTGTTTCACTCTGTCCGGTTCATTGGGCGAGCCGCCTAGAATGATCATGCCTCCATAGCGGTTGTCGGGGTTATGGGCCCAGGCTTCGACAGCAAGACCTTTATTGATAATATTTTGGGTCATGCGGGCGCTGTGGCCGAGACTTAACACCATGGTCATTGCATCGAGTGCGTAGAAGTCTTTGGTTCCCATGCGGGCGCCGTGAAAACCGACTCTCACCAGAGGTGTACGGGCACCTTTCAGAAACCGGACGCTCGTGCGTGGGCCCTGCTGCACCGGTTCGGCGGTTACAGTGTCAGAACTCCTACTTCCGGCAGGATACCGTTCGTAATAAACCTCCGCTAACCTCTTTGCCTCCTCTACTCTCACGTCCCCCACCAACACACAGACAGCATTTGTCGGATTGTAGTATTTCTCGTGAAACGCTATAGCGTCGGTTGTACTGTATTTCTCCATATCCGATTTCCATCCGATGGTTGGATTACGGTAAGGATGGGCGGTGTAGGCTGTGGCGTCAAGATCGAGCCATGCAGCGCCACCTGGGTTGTTGACATAACGGAAGGCCCACTCCCGCTGCACGACCTCCTTTTCAACGTAAAACTCACGCCAGGAGGGCTCGAACAACTGTTCACTCACAATCGAGAACCATTGCTCAAGCATATCCGACGGCACCGACATCACGTACTGGGTCTGGTCTTTGGTGGTAAAGGCATTGACACCGACAGCGCCGTTCTTGCCTAACTGGGATGAAAAGGCCTGGGGCACATAGATTTTTTGCACCTCGGCTCGAAGCGTGTCCATCTCGGCAAGCCTTTCCCGGATCAGTTCCTGGTCAGGATCACGCCTCTGTTGCTCCGCGAGGACTGCCTGATATGTGGCCTCAATCTGCTCCTGAAGTTCCATATCCCTTTCCGGATCTAGAGTACCGAGATTTTTGGTGCCTTTAAACATCATGTGCTCAAGTAAATGCGCAATGCCGGTCTTACCAGTCTCTTCAAGTGCTGAGCCAGCACGTATTGCCACGCGGCAGGCAACTTGAGGCGTAGTAGGTCGCTCCACAATCAAGAAAAGCATACCGTTTTTCAGTTGGAACTCTTTGATATCTAATCTGATCTCTGAGGCAGGATCGGTCGCCAGGGAGAGATTCGAAGCGACCAGCGCCAGCAGTAACCCGATCAAAAAAGCCTTGAAAAGACGCATGGCTGTTTCCTCCCGTGTCATGGTATCTCGGAATTAATACTTGATGGTTTCGTAAAAAGTCGCCGGTGCTGTCATTGCGAGCGTAGCGAAGCAATCTCATTGGCTGTAACTGCTTGAAATCAGGAGATTGCTTCGTCGCTTCGCTCCTCGCAATGACCGATGAAAAGGCTTTTTACGAAGCCGTCAATACTTAAGTTTGCCCTCATTTTTTCTTTATCCTTCTTCCCGTGATTCTTGCAGTTTATCAAAAAAACGAAAGAAACCAAAGCCTCATTTCATTTGTAGCCTAAAATCGAATAATCACAGGGAAGGCTTCCTTGCCACGTGCCCAACATCCATTCACCACAACCATACTTGAAGGTGGATCAGATTTAAGGTATATTCAGATCACCACGAGCTGGCCAGCTGGCTTTTAGGAAGGTGATTGTCATGAGGGAAAGGATAGAAAAGGCCTTGCGCAAGAGTGATGCAGAATACACAGAGATCCGAATTGAAGCCGTCACTTCTTCATGGGCGAATTTCAGCGGTGAGGAGCTGGACAGCATAGGCTCCGCAAAGACCGTGGGGGGGATCGTGAGGGCCCTTGTAAAAGGAGGCTGGGGCTATGCTACTTTCAATGATCTCAGCGCCCTTGAAAACAGAGTGAAGGAAGCTTGTGAATCGGCTCGACTGGTGGGCAAAGAAGAAAGCAAGTTCGCTGAGGTGGAACCAGTTGTTGATGAGATAACAGCGACCATGGAGAAGGATTTTCGACAGATCTCGTTGTCAGACAAAAGGTCGGTCATCGAGGACTACAACAAGATTATTCTTGGTTACCACGACAGGATTGAAACATCGAATGTTGCCTACAGCGACAGTTTCAGAAAGGTTTGGTATGGCAATTCGGAAGGAACCTACATTGAAGATGAGCGACCTAATGCAGGCGTGAGTCTCTCAGCCACTGCCAGGGAGGGGGATAATGTCCAGCGAGGATCTGAGAGCGTCGCAGGTAGTGCTGGCTTCCAGGTCATTGAGGGGTTGCAGGAGAAGGCGGAAGCGGCCGCCAGGCGTTCTGTGGACTTACTTTCCGCCCCGCCGGTTACCGGTGGGAAATATACGGTAATCATAAATCCCCGATTAGCAGGAGTTTTTGCCCACGAAGCCTTTGGACATTTGAGTGAATCGGATTTTGTATACGAGAATGAGCGCCTGAAAGAACTGATGGTGCTGGGAAAACGCTTCGGTTCAGACATCTTGAACATCATCGACGACGGCACTATCCGCGGTCTGAGAGGTACGCATAAATACGATGATGAAGGAGTGAAAACCAGAAAGAATTACTTGATCAAAGGTGGCATTCTGGTGGGAAGATTGCATTCCCGTGAGACCGCTGCCAAGATGGGTGAGGAGCCCACCGGCAACGCCAGAGCCATCAGTTACCAACATCAACCGATTGTGCGCATGACCAACACCTACATCGATAGAGGCGATGCCGCATTTGAAGATACAATAAGAGACGTGAAGCTGGGGCTCTATGCCATAGACATGGTCGGCGGTCAGACGTCCATGGAGATGTTCACCTTCAGTGCTGCTTACGGCTACATGGTCAGGGACGGCAAGATAGGAGAACTGGTCAGGGATGTAGTACTGACAGGCAATGTCTTTGAGACGTTGATGAATATCGATATGATATGCGATCCAGTAGAATGGCCGCCAGTAGGCGGTGGCTGTGGAAAAGGTGGGCAGTCACCCCTCCCGGTAGCACTGGGCGGTCCGCACGTCCGCATTCAAGAGGTTGTGGTAGGAGGCAGGCAACAATGATAGTAAACCGGTTGATCGAAAAGGCGATGGAGAAAGCTCAAGGAGCGCAGGCGTCTCTGGGGCAGAGCGAATCCACAGACGTGTCTTTTGAGAACGACAGGCTCAAATCGGCTCAATCCTCTCAGAGCACAGGGATGAGCATAAGAATCATCGTGGATGGCAAGCTGGGCTCATCCCACACCACTGACATAGACGATGTTGACGGTGTCGTAGCGAGGGCTTTGGAAGCTGCGGAGTTTGGCAGCCCTGTGCATTTCGAGTTTCCGGGACCTCAGGAAGGACCGGATGTGAGGGTCTACGACGATGCTGTGGTACCTGTGACCAAAGGGGAAATGGTGCGCATTGGCGAGGAGATGATGACACTGGTGAAGGAATACAATCCCCACATCCTCATTAATGCCAGGACAGGCAAGAGTGTCAGCAGCATTCAATTTGCCAACTCTTCTGGCATAGCGTATAGCACTGAGACTACAAACTTTGCCGTCGGAGTTGGTGGTCAGTGGATACGGGGAACCGATATTCTGTTGGCCGGACACGGTTTCGGATGGAAAAAACGAGAGATTGACCATGTGGAGGTTGCCAGGAGGGCTATTAGATTGTTCACGATGGCAGAGAACATTGCCCCGATCAAATCGGGTGATATGCCGGTGGTTTTCACACCTGAAGGGGTGAAGGTGCTCCTTTTGGCTTTGATACTGGGGTTCGACGGCAAAAACGTATTCTTAGGCTCATCGCCCCTTGCAGGGAAATTGGGGGAGAAAATCGCTGATGAGACGTTTGCTCTCACTGATAACCCGCTGCTTGATTATGCAAACGGCAGCGGCACATACGATGGCGAAGGTGTGCCTCATCAGGTCACTCCTCTCATTGAGGGTGGCGTAGTAAAGAATTTCCTCTATGACCTCGACACAGCAGGAAGAGCAGGGACAAAGACCACTGGTAACGGTATTGGTTGCAGTCCTACGAATCTGGTTATCAAGGAGGGCGATACACCTTTTGAGGAAATCGTGAAAAGCACCGAAGAAGGCTTGCTCGTTCACAATGTGTTGGGCCTGGGTCAAGGCAACCCTATTAGCGGAGAGTTTTCTGTAAATGTTCAGTTGGGCTACAAGATAGAGAAAGGCGATATTGTCGGGCGTGTAAAGGATGTTATGCTGGCAGGCAACACCTACGATGCCCTCAAAAACATCGCCGTTATCGGCGATAAAGCCGAATGGGCTGGAGGTTCACTTTTAACC
Source organism: Desulfobacterales bacterium (assembly GCA_013375385.1). GTDB lineage: Bacteria > Desulfobacterota > DSM-4660 > Desulfatiglandales > B25-G16 > JABXJZ01. The sequence goes on along the minus strand of JABXJY010000169.1, from coordinate 1,214 downwards.
CCGCCAATACAGATTGCCAGGCTGAGTGTGGTGGCAAAGTGAATTAGTAACGTTTACCGGTTACGGTTACGATGCCCGCCCTGTTAAATCCCCGTAAGGGGTCCCGCTCTGAAGAGCGGGAATTTAACAGGGCCCTCTAAGAAGTCTCTTGCAGATAGTTGCGAACCTGGGAGTAGATTTCCGGGCCCACGACCAGGAGATGATCATCTATCCTTTGCCCATCGATGTATTCGTCGAGGAGGAACTCGCTCCCGTCCATTTTGTAAATCTCCCCCCCCGCCGCTTCAAGAATGACGCGAGCCGCAGCGAGATCCCGATAGGACTCGTTGGCAATGACGGCCGCCTCGGCCCGACCCGTGGCAACGTAGCATATGTGGGCAGAAGTACATCCCAGATCGCGGATCTTGCCGGGGAATGTGGAGTGGTAGTGTTGGTGAAATCGGGAGTAGGTGAGTAGAAGGCTCTCGTCATTAATATCCTCTTGAGCAGAAACGCGGATTTCCTTATCTCCCCAGAAGGCTTTACCTCCTGCCTGCGCCTGAAAAAGATCGCCCGTTGCGGGCATATAAAACATGCCAAAAATGGGCCAAAAGTTCTCGAGGAGAGCCAGTGAGATGCCCCAGATGGGAATTCCGGCCTGAAAATTGGCAACTCCATCTAATGCGTCATAGATCCAGACGTATCTCTTTCCCTCATGGGTGTAGCCTTTGTTCTCCTGTCTGCCCTCAAAGACCTGATGTTCGGGAAAATGAGCGCGGAGCTGATCTTGATAGAATTCCGTCAGATGGAGCTCGGCCTCTGTGATCAGCTCATCATCGAACTTGAGGTTGGGCTTGCCTTTGCCATAATAGGAAAGTGCTTCTTCTCCCGAACGACGGATCACCTCCATCGCAAACTGAGTCAAATCCTCGATCCCTTGGCTTTTTGAGGCCACCGTTTCCCTCCTCGTTTTAAAGTGGATTATATTGCCCGAAGGCTTATTCCAGCCTGACTATTTCGGCTTCTGTCCCGCGTTTTCCATGAGCGCCCTGACCGGTTCGAGGCCGTACGGCGTACCTTCCTCGATGGCCTTGAGCACGGTCCCACCCCCGGTAAAGAAGTAGTACTGGGCGCTGTCCATAGCGGCGAGGTACAGGCCGGGGCTGAGGTTCTTGAACTCCTGGAGGGTGTCGCCCCCGCCGTAGAACTTTTGGGCCTGCCGGTTCTGGTCGATG
>JABXJY010000440.1 GCA_013375385.1 Desulfobacterales bacterium | reverse complement strand
GAAAAGGCGCTAAAACTTAATAAAGAGTTCCCGGGTTACATACAAGCTCAGCAAGCATTGGCAGAAATAAGATAAATCTGAATATTTCCTGTAGGTTTCTGCGGTGTTTCCTTGCAGTTCCTCCGCCTCGTCGAATATCCCGCCGCCCTTATGGCGTGGAGGGGAGGTTAGGTGGGGGTGATACATAGTTTGTTCACCCTTTCCTTTGTCTCCTTCCATTTCCTCTCCCTACGGGGTCAGGGCCTACAACAAGAGCGAGGAGGTACGATATATTACCCTGCAGCTCCACTGAGCCGGGATTCCCGCAAGGCTTTAACAAGCTGCAAGGTATCAATCGTTAAAAACAAAAGTCATTAATCGGGTAAGGGGGAGCTTCTAACTCCCCCTCCCCACACTACCCCTCGTGCGGGTCCGCAAGGGGCGGTTCACGAAGATTATCGGGCCATAGCCGGATAAAGGCATCAACCCACAGCTCTTTGACAACAAGGCGGTAACTGCAGGTTTACCCAAGGGGCAAACAATTCCATGATGCGCTCCTCGTTTAATGCTCCCCCGTTCGGGTTCATCGCATAGAAAGGCTCATGGGTGCCGACACCCTTCTTCGTGTTCGGTCCTTCACCGTGTCCCGGGCATTACCCCGGGCATTGGGCTACTATGACCTTTGCTGACTTCTGTCCACTCACATCATGCGTTACCACATAATGCGCCGCCTTATCACCGTAGGGTTCGGTGGCAAACCCATCCCTTTCGAGATGGCCCTCAGTCCGACTCCCATAGCAATACAGGCCGCCCCCTTTGGACAGATCTCCCCGGATAAGGACGTGAACATTCGCTACATGGTTCGACAAGCTCACCATGTCCTGAGCCTGTCGAAGGACACAACCGCGGCATTTACCCTATCTCCCGAACCCAGGGCTTTGGTATGTTGTGCCCATTCGGCAGGCTCAGGGCACCCTGAGCGGAGTCGAAGGGTGCTACCTTACCCGGAGACTGGGCCTTGTATGCCATTTCTGTTCGTCGGCTCATAGCTTTGCGCTCTGGCTTCCTTCAGACGGTCCCTCGCGGTTCCGCCCTTGCCTTTGGCTAGTACTTATGTCAGTGTACATAATTACACTCACAGGGTTCATGTACAGGGGACTTTCACCCCATAAGTTCACGCCCATGCCGGGCGTACCCAAAAATCCCCGCCCATAGGCGGGCACGAAGCGGCAGTCACCTGGCAGGAGCCCGCGACATGAGAGGCATCATACAATGGTGCCGCTGCTTCTTATTGCTAGTTTTTTAGCGCATCAAAGCGTACCAGGTCTGGGTCAGGGATTGCTTCATCCCGTCGAAAGCGGGATTCACAATGAAATTAAGGCTCTTTCCTATACTTTCACGCTACAGTAATCTGCAGGGAATTACCGGGTTACATGGAGGTAATTTTGTGGTGGACGTTAAAATAAATATA
>JABXJY010000168.1 GCA_013375385.1 Desulfobacterales bacterium | reverse complement strand
GACCTTTTGCAACAGGGGCAGCGACCAGGGCGGGTAAAGCGCTTCCGATCCTGAAAGACATATCCACACTGCAGACACCGGAAAGGTCTGATAATGAGCCTTTTTCTTTGGGCCGCTGCAGAGCGTGCAATATGAGAAAGATGTTCATAGACCTCTTTTTCCCGGATTCCCATCGCCTGGGAGAGTTCCCTGGCACCCATATCCTTGTTACTCAGGAGGACCATCATCTGCTGACGAATCGTTTGCATGTCGTGCCGCTGTTTTTCTCACTTCAAGTGAATTATTGGGTCGATCCAAAAGACGTTGGGCTCCGACAGTTCTCTTCCAGCATATGGATATCATAAGTTCTTAGGCGTTTCAATTATTACAAATAGCCTACGGTTTCCCTGCTGAACCCCATTGTCAAAGGCAACTCATGAGTTTGACATCTCCCCACATTTTGTGCCAAGATTGCCCGAGCGAATCATGATCCGAAGATCAAGTAAAGTGGGGTGCATCATAGTCTTCAAACAAAACATAATGGTGGCTTTTCTTCGCCAATTGCTTGTGGTTTACGGTTACTATCTACCCTACTACCCAGGAAAATGGCTTCTAATAAAAGGGCTTGCAAAGAAAATCTCCAAAGTCCCGAATGCGAGCCATACAGTAATAAGGAGGGGAATAAAATATCAACTCGACATAACCGACCCAATGGACAGGATAATATATTACACTGGCGTGCATGAGGGGTTAATTACTAAATTTTTACACGGTATGGTGCGACCTGGCTTTACGTGTTTTGATGTCGGCGCCAACCTTGGCTACTATACGCTATTTTTTTCAAACCTTGTTGGACCACACGGAGAAGTACATGGGTTTGAGCCATGCCCAGAGGAGTTTAGCAGACTCCAAAAGAATCTGTCGCTGAATAACCTCCCTGTGGCAAGATTACATCAGATTGCGCTTTCAGACTCTACGGGGAAGATCGGGATCACAGGGAAAAAGAGGGGCGGATTAACCAGAATAGGTTCATCGGTCGATGAAGTTGTTCATGAAGTTCAGTGCAGCACTCTCGACGAATTCATGAAGTCTCACAAGATACCCAGATTGGACATCTTGAAGGTGGACATAGAGGGCGCTGAAGTAAAATTTATAAGGGGAGGTTTGGCAACTATCTCCCAGCACATGCCAATCATGATAATTGAACTCAACCCGAAGGCACTTAACGTTTTTGGCAATAATGTCTTCGAAATTGATGAGATGCTGGGTAGGGTAGGGTATGTTTTCTATAAACCGCGCAGAAGAGGTTTGAGGTCCCTGCATCGGATGCCAACAACAGGTAATCACGTCGATGCGGTAGCACTGCCAGGGAAGCTTTACCACCTGAAAGATGATTTTAGCTGGGCCGAATTGAAGGCCTTGAGGACACGGAACCGAAATTGACCCAGGCCGGGAGTGCAAATCAGTCATTTGTCAGGCATGGCTCTACACTTTATACTCATTTAATCCGTCTTATTGTTCTTATAGAGGGACAGGGTTTCCAGAGCAGCAGAGACCAGGAATAGGATACCGTTTTTCAGAGCGTTGTCATTAAAATCAAAATACGGGTTATGCACGGTAGCGCTTTCTTTCCCCATGCCGAGTCGGAACATGGCTCCCGGGTAATCTCTGATATAATAGGCAAAATCTTCGCCTGCCATAGAAGGGCTGCTCAATTCGATCCAGCTCGATGCACCCAGGAGGTCTTCTGTTACCCTTTTTCCCAGCGCCACAATGTCGTGATTGTTGATGGTCGGTATGTATGTGCTGGTATAGGAAAACTCATAGGAAGCCCCCATGGAGTCACACACGCCTTTGACAATCTGTTCCATATACTCAGGAATCTTTTTCCCTGTCTCGGGATCCAGGTACCGTGTAGTGCCTTCCAGCTCAACACTGCTGGGAATAATGTTACTATTGGTCCCACCGCAGATGCGGCACACACTGACAACCGCCGAATCCAACGCACTCACCCGGCGGGAGGCTATCGTCTGCAAGGCTTCCACAATCCGTGCTGCGATCAGAATCGGATCAACGGATGCCTCAGGCGCTGATCCGTGTGCCCCCTTCCCCTGAACCGTGATTTTGAAGAAGTCTGCTGCTGCCAGCAAAACTCCAGGCTTTGATGAGATGGATCCTTCTGGGATGCCGCTCCATGCGTGCAGAGCAAAGACTGCATCGGGTTCCGGATCCCTTAAAGCGCCTTTACCAACAAGGTCCTTGCCTGCTGCCACCACCTCTTCGCCGGGCTGAAAGACAAACCGCACAGACCCCCTGAACTGATCTTTGAGCTTGCTCAACACCAGAGCTGATCCGATCAGCGTGGCTGTATGTCCGTCATGGCCGCAGGCATGCATAAGGCCGTCCCTTTTCGACTGATATGGGAGCCCGGTCTTTTCCTGCAAAGGCAGGGCATCTATATCCGCACGGAGGGTCACATTTGCTCCTGCTTCCTTTCCTTCCAGGATAGCAACCACGTCGGTTTCCAGGAATGGTTCAAGAGGGCGTATGCCCGCGGAATCAAGGGTTTTCCTGATTAGGGCAGCCGTGTCATATTCCTGCAGGGCCAACTCAGGATTCTGATGAATGGTGTGCCTGATGCTCACAATGTCAGGCAGAATCTTGTCAACAAGTTTCTCAACACTTTGATAAGTTTCCATATTCTCTCTCCTTTCACCCCTCTTATTCAATCATAAAACCCGATGTGGTTACGTAGATTCGAAAGATTTTGGCTGCGGAAGGGAAGGTGAACACCGTATTGCCGTACACAGCATTTACAAAGGGCAGGCGTGTGCCATATTCATACAGCAGGCGCCAGCGGGGATCCTCTTCATTGGAAACCAGACTATACACGGTACCAGGCCTGCTCACTTCGTTCTCGGCCCTAAGGTAACGACCGCGCACGTGTGTGAGTTTGTACATCGTGTGAAGGCCGAGGAAATTCAGCCAGTTCTCCCACTTTAGGATGTGGCCTTCAATGGCCCATTGTTGGCCACGTAGTCTATATTGACGGAGGTGGCCGACAGTTGGCGATTCAATCGTTACGAGCTCAAGGATCATCTCGTCCTTCGCATCGGGCATCTGGGTGCAATAGACTGTGGCAGCCTGTGTGCGATGTGTGAAGGCGGTGTAGGACTGGATTAGGGCGAATAGAAATAGCAGAGAGGCTGAGACAGCGACCACCAGCAGTATCAGGAGCAAGTGCAGCGTGCTGGCAACGATACTGACCTGGGCTGCAGGTTTGCGCCGCAGACGACGGATCAGACGGTGCACCCGTTTGTAGATGAATCCAATAAGTAGTGCCAGGCTGACAATAAGCAGCCCCAACGCAATGTAGATGGGAATGGAGCCTGAAAAGGGAGGATTTAGCATGGGGATTTGTCCTTACATGAACCATTTCCTTCTACGGTGCACTGCATTGCCAAACGTTCGCATAAATTCCATGTCTACCTCACAAAGTGGCCCCTGGCGGACCGCCGCCATATTCTCCTCGAGCTGTTTCAGATTGGAAGGCGCTGTCAGGCAGACATCCACGTGGGGATTAGACAGGACAAAGCGGTAGCACATACCGGCGGTGGGAAGACGCCCGTCTTTTGGCCAGCCGCGCGGTCTTCTGAGCAGATGTCGCCAGCGGGTAGCGGTGTAACTCACAACGCCCGGGTTGAAGGGAGTCAGATAAGGAAAGATATCGTGTTCAGCGCCACGGTGAGCGGCATTGTAACGCATCATGATAACATCAAGGGCGCCCTCAGCCGCGAGCCTGCCGGCGAACTCCCGATTGTGGGTCGAAATACCAATGCAGCGGGCCTTACCCTCCTCGCGGAAACGGCAAAGCTCTTCTCTGAGGTGCTCGGGGAAATGCTTTTCTTTGGTGACGCCGAGAAAGAGAAATACATCGATATAGGCGGTGCCCAGTTGACGGAGCCTCTTTTCCAGCGTGCGGCGAAGATTTGGGGAGCCCCACAGAAGGTTATATGCTCCGGTGGCCAGAGTATAGTTTTCTCTGTTGCCTTTCAGAACGTCGCGCAACACACCGATCATCTGGGTGTCAAAACCGTAGCAGAAGAAATAATTGAGACCCTCATCCAGGGCCTTATAGATGGCTCTCTTGCCTGGACGGTAGCTAGCCGACAGGCCAAGACGGTTCACCGCAATGCCGGTGTTTCCTAGTGTGGTATGGGTAAAATTCCGATCCAGCTAGTATCCTCTATAGTAACGTTTATGGGCTAAGATGACGAAGCCCGTATAAGGTAGCGTGAAAACAAAGGGACGTATGACGTAACCGCAAAACGAAACGTGCCCTGTTAAATTCCCGCTCTTCAGAGCGGGACCCCTTACGGGGATTTAACAGGGCGGGCCTCGTCACCGTAACCGTTACCGAAATACTGAAGAAATACCAAGATGCTATCCCAGAACACCATAGTAGATACTTGAGACAACTGCCCACCCTAGTATCAGTAACGTCAAAACAACACAAACACCGGCAAGGATCTTATGAAAAAGGCGTTCCCTCCCTTTCTCTTGATACCCCAGCAAGAAGCCAGAAATAGCACCCGCACAAATTCCCCCTCCGTGCCCCCAGTTGTTGACCCCTGGCACCAACAGACCGAACAGAAAGAGCCCCAACGCCCAGCCGCCAATCTGTCTATAAATTGCCTGCCCATAGACCCCTCCTCGGCTTTTACCGTAGTAGAGCGTTGCACCAATCAGGCCGCAGACGGCGGCAGAGGCACCGATGGTGAGGCGCACGCCGGCCAGGTAGGAGACACAGAAGCCAGCTACGCCACTCAGGGTGTAGAGGATAATCATACGATAAGCCCCGTATTCCCGGAGGACAAGATGGGCTATCTGTCTAAAGGCAACCATATTGAACAAGATGTGGAGAATCCCTCCATGAAGATAATTGGCAGAGACGAGAGTCCACCACCGATGTAAATGGTCAATGGGAATGGTTCCTGTCGCCCCCAAGAGTACAAGGCTTCTATTTGCAGGAGAGAGAAGGGAGAATGGATTTAGTGAAAAATTGGTCGACAAAGGGTTAAGCAGGAGAGAGATTACGTACATGCCGAGGTTGGCATAGATTATAGTTCTGATGAGTTGGTCGGTACCAAGGAATGCCCGGGTCCATACATTATTTTTCCACCATGATCCAGGTCTCACTATACCACAGTAAGGACAACGCGACTCATCCGTGCTAATCAGTTTCCTACAGTTGGGGCAAAGGATTGACCGCCTCCGGTGACTTGCCATGACTCAACCTGTACAGAGACAAGAGGAATTCCTGCCTGCTTGAATAATATCATTGCATTTCACCTTTGTAAAGGAATACCCCCGAGTAGCAAAAAGGCGTCTCCATAAACATTCAGCGCTTCCTCCCTTTTTTGCCTTTTTTCCGCTGCGGGGCAGTTTTCGGTGACGGCACTTTTTGCTCTGAAGGGAAGGGCACTCCTTCGTGGCGGTGCCTCCAGGCATAAACCAGAAAAAACACGCCCAACAGGAAAAAAGGAATGCTGAGATACTGTCCCATCGTCAAGGGTGAGTAAGGGGGCAGGGTCTGATGCTCCTTGACGAATTCCACGAGAAACCGGCAGAAGAAATAAGACACGAGGAAAACACCGGTTAAAAGAGCTGGCGGCCGCTTCTTGCCGAGTTTACGGTCCAGCAGAATCAGTCCGACAAGTATAGCGAGGCCGAAGGATGCCTCGTAGAGCTGACTCGGGTGACGGCAATACCTGCCTCCATCCTGGTAGCGCACGAAGTGCACGCACCAGGGCAGGTCGGTGATGCGTCCCATGATCTCGCTGTTCATGAAGTTTCCAATGCGCACCAACGTTGCAATAAGGGCGTAAACAAAGGCGTTGCTGTCTGAAATGAGATGCCAGGGGATTTTCTTGACATGAGAGAAGAGAAGAATCGCCATGAGGATGCCGGCGGTAGCACCGTGGCTCGACAGGCCCCCTGTCCAGATCTTCATGATCGAAATCGGGTTGGACAGATAGTATGCGGGATCGTAGAATAGACAGTGTCCCAGCCTCGCACCGACTATCCCCAAACCCCCAATGTAGTAAGGGAAGATGATAATTACTGACTCATCATA
>JABXJY010000439.1 GCA_013375385.1 Desulfobacterales bacterium | reverse complement strand
ATTTTCATATAGATCATGTAGCCGGTATTTCCAGGCTTCTCCAGCTTTTTCCTGAAACCAGGGTCTGTTTCTTTGCCATGGTTGGAGATTACCTCAAAGGAAAAGACAGAATATGCCTGTTGTCTCCCACCAAATGGCTCAAGGGACTGCTGCCGGTAGTTATGGCCTCTGATGATCACATCAAGAAATCACTAGCTGCCATTCTCAGCGATAGGATTGCAATCCCATTGCCCTTCTTGAGAAGGCTTCTCCCTTCTGACTACGAGGCTGAATGCGTACTGGATGAAGACCAACGAATACCCTATCTTCCCCGCTGGGAATTGATAAAAGCCCCCGGGCACACTCCTGACAGCGTGTGCTTCTACAGCGAGGATGAAGAAACCCTTATCTCCGGGGATACCATTCTGAATATGAAGGGTAGCGGTGAACTCAATAATTTCTGTTACGATCGTCATACAATCAAGGAGTCTTTTAAAAAACTATTACCCCTCACAATAGAAACCATCTATCCAGGTCACGGCAAGCCTCTCCGTAACCTTGACGGCCTGGACAATGTCGCTCAATGAAAAAGGAAAAACCATTTGCTTGAGCACACCTTTATCCACATCCCCGGCATTGGCCCAAAGACCGAACGCTATCTCTGGCGGCATGGCATCATCACCTGGAAACATTTTCTCAGCAATAAAGAAACTCCCCTTTCCAAGGCTCGGGATGCCATTGTACGTCAGAATCTGGAGGCCTCCCTTGAAAATAGAGACAACATCCAGTTTTTCCTGGATAGACTACGCCCTGCGGATTCGTGGCGGGTATTTGACAGATTCAAGGATAGGGCCGTGTATCTGGACATCGAAACAAGCGGCCTTTACCAGGGAGTTGATGAAATCACCGTAATTGGCCTCTATGACGGCAAAACGGTAAAGACCCTTGTTAATGGCATCAATTTGCATCAATTTGAATCCGAAATAACACCCTATGAACTGATCATCACCTTTAATGGTTCCCAGTTTGATTTGCCCTTTATCAGGAGACAATTTCCGAACATTTCACTACCCCCGGCCCACATCGACCTGCGTTTTTTCTTGAAGAGGTTAGGCTATGGCGGTGGTCTCAAGGCGATTGAGAAATCCTTCGGTCTTTCCCGTGTCTCTGCCATTGACGGAATAGACGGCTATGAGGCTGTTTTGCTCTGGAGGGCATACCAGTGGGGAGATGAGAGCGCACTCGATCGCTTGATCCAGTATAACACCGCTGACATTGTTCACCTTAGGCCCCTGATGGAAAAGGGATACCAGGAGATGAAAACACGGCTGTTATCCTTTGCAAGCATTCAGCAGACAGTCCCCCACAGGCGGACCATCAGCTAAGAATATTTGGTGCAAACTCCCTATTGTTATGTGGAATCTCCTTGTCAATAAGACTATTATCATTCAAAATCAACGTTAATTATCGATAAAATATAT
>JABXJY010000167.1 GCA_013375385.1 Desulfobacterales bacterium | reverse complement strand
TATAACGTTTTAGATGGATTTTATTCCAGTAGATCTATAATACATCGCTTCTTCAATTTCATGGAGGCTGCACTGAGGATGGTTCTAATTGCCACAACCGTGCGCCCATGCTTGCCAATTATTTTTCCAATGTCTTCCTTGGCTACTTTCAGTTCAATCACAGAGCTCCGCGTTCCCTCTATTTCTGTGACCACCACCTCCTCTGGGTTATCCACTATCGCCTTCGCTATGCATGCAATCAAATCCTTCATCCCGATTCGCCTCCACATCACTTCAATTTTCTATTGAAAGAGACTTCAGTAACTCCTACTTCGTACATATAAGACGTATCATGTCGATCAATCGGAATACTTTTGCTGCTCAATGTCGTTTATAGCCTGATCCTTTTTTCCTTGCCGACGGGCCAGCTTTTCCTTCGCTTTTTTCTTTCGCTTAAGCTCCTTCTGTAACTTTTTAAAGCTATGACTATTACGCTTCGCCATGATCCTCCTTTTTCCAATATCTGTGCTTGATGCCCACTCTCTAGGTGAATCGACACATTACGCGGTCTCGGCTAATTCCAGATCACAAATCAATTTATCTCCAGCCAATAAGTGGTTCCGCAGCGTGCACAAGCTCTCAGGCGTTCGCCCAGAATGTTTTTGGCAATTTAAAGTTCTATGATTGCGTGTGTTACATAACCCGGTTGTCTGATGAATCGGGTCAACAATTCAAGCGTCGCCACATAATGTCATCATATTGAACAGGCAATATATTATCGTTAAAGGAGTCTCTGATATCCTGACGAATGAGTTTCTGCAACAAATCATAGGTTTCCTTGTCTATCGTCTTAATCGTCCATAAATGCCGGGAGTAAGACCTCCCGTAAATATCCTCCAGCTTCTTAAACAGATGGCGAAGGATTGGTGTGTCAATGGCCCCATTTAACCTTGGCATCAGGGACTCCGCCTTTGCTGGACTTGGCATCTTGCAGTAGTAAACGTAGACCTTGAGAGCAAGATCGAGAACCTTTGCAGCATGACCATATGATGAAGGTTCCTCGGTCTTCGCCAACCTGATAGTTTTAACAAACCATTGGCACAAGTCTCTGTGCATCTTACTGAAGTCTTGATCTCAACTGATCCGGTCAAGACCTTCAAATAAATCTGCCAGTTTCTCTTTGATGAGATCGGCTGAACGTTCTTGAAACAATGGCATCATGGCAGTAAACCCAACAGCCATATCGATGATGTTTTGCTTCTTTGCTTTTTCTGCCAGTTCCAGAGCATCCATTTGGTCACCTGTGTTCTTGAGTATTTGTATTTTTTGAATACAAAGGGCAATTTTGCAATTCTCTAGCGGCAACCATTAATCTGATCCTCATATACCTTCGGACAAGGTCAAAACCTCTCTGGGACGTCTATTGGATCAAATCCCAGCTCTTACAGACGACTTGAAGTACGCATATGCCTTAAGGTTCAGCCGGAGATTGTTCCTGTATGAGAAATTGCCCACCAAGCTGATCAGCGGTTTGCGGCGTTGCCACAGGCTGCTCCAAACCCTGCGCAGAATGCGCGGCATGGAATAGAAGTCCCGGCCGCAGGAGATCATCTCTTCGATAATGCCGTCCAGAGACAGATTCTTATACCGGGCCACCGGGAAGGTCAGCGTGTAATATTTCCAGTCCTCCGGGAACGTATGGAGGGCGATGCGGTCCTCCGATTTCATCTGGTCCCACAGGCGAGTGCCGGGCAAGGGAGTCAGAAACAGTGCGTTGAGATTGTCCACGCCGTACCGGCTGGCCACCTCGGCGATACGTTTGCCGATACCCGGTTCGTCTATGTCCAGACCGATGATAAAGGAACCCACGACCGGTATGCCGTGCCGCTGTATGCGCCGCACGGAGGCACAAAAGTCCCGGCCCTTCAGAAGGTTGAATTTCTTGCCGAGCTCCCGAAGCCCTTCCGGTGTGGGGGATTCAAAGCCGATGAAGACCCCGCTGCACCCGGCCTTCGCAGCCAACGCCAGGAGCTCTTCGTCATCGGCGAAGTTAATGCTGGCTTGGGCAACCCATTGCTTTCGCAGGTTCGCCTGTGCCATGGCACGGAACAGGTCCTTGGCGCGGGCGATGTGTTCATGGCGCGTGCCGATGAGGTTGTCGTCCACCACCAGCACATGCTTTTCACGGATCAACTGGAATTCCCGCACCACATCCGGGATGGGTCGCTGCCGGTAGTGGGCCCCGTTGAAGGCCGTCACGCTGCAAAAGCTGCAGTTCAATGGACAGCCGCGTGTGGTCTGAATGGCCCCACAGGCATATCCCGTAGCCAGCAAATCATGACGGGCGATCGGCACATCGCTTATCTCGGCGAGCCCTCCGTCATACCGGCGCTTCAGGCTGCCATGCCGGGCGTCCTCCAGGACCTGAGACCAGATGCCCTCCGCCTCCCCCGTGACGACCGAGTCCGCACGCTCCATGACCTCCTCCAGGCACATGGTTGCGTGAATGCCGCCCATGACGACGGGTACGCCCAGACGCCGGAAGTGAGTGGCCACTTCATAGGCGCGGTTCGCCTGGGAAGTGAAAGCGGTAATGCCCACCAGGTCCGGCCGAGGCATGGCCGGATAGTCCGGCGCACCGAGGTTCTCGTCCACGATCGAGATTTCCCACTCCGGTGAGGTCAAACCGGCGAGAACCATAAGGCTGAGCGGTTTCCACACGCGGTAGCGGTTCCAGCGGCTCTCCTTGACTTTGACGATGCTGACAAGCGGGTTGGATGGGTTGATTAGATATAGTCGCATGACGTGCATTCACTCATCGATAGGGATTTGCTTTTTCTCCTTCTTTTCCTTAAATCTCTTAAGCACTCGATGGCAGCCTGTAATAGGCATTAATACATGTCTTCTGATGGCATGGTGGGTGCCGGGGGTTTCTCTTTTTTAGGCTTTTCAGCAACCATCGCCTCTGTGGTCATGAGAAGGCCGGCCAGGGATGCAGCATATTGTAGCGCAAATCGCGTTACCTTGGTCGGGTCCACAATGCCGGCCTTCATAAGATCTTCATAAGTCCCTGTTTCGGCATTGAATCCAAAACTCCCTTTACCTTCCATAACGCGCTGAACCACCACAGCGCCCTCAAACCCGGCATTGTTCGCGATCTGCCTCACAGGCTCTTCGAGGACACGTCTAATGAGGTTGGCCCGAAGTTGCTCTTCGCCAAGAAACTGGGCCTTTTCAAGAACCTTCAGGGCACGCATATAGGCAACGCCGCCACCGGGAACAATCCCTTCCTCTACGGCTGCGCGAGTCGCATTGAGGGCATCCTCAACCCTGTCCTTTTTCTCCTTCATTTCAGACTCCGTCGCAGCGCCCACACTGATAACGGCCACGCCCCCAATCAATTTTGCCAGGCGTTCCTGAAGCTTTTCCTTGTCATAGTCGCTGGTCGTCTCTTCGATTTGCGCCCTGATCTGTTTTACACGCCCCTCCAGTGCCTTGCGGTCGGAACCCCCGTCAATGATCGTTGTGTTATCCTTGTCCAGAGTAATGCGTTTGGCAGTACCCAAATCTTTCAGCGTCATATTTTCCAGCTTGACGCCCAGGTCCTCACTGATCACCCGGCCCCCTGTCAGGATGGCGATATCTTCCGCATTGCCTTTCGCCTGTCACCAAAGCCCGGGGCCTTAACAGCCGCACAAAGCAAGGTTCCCCTCAGCTTATTAACCACCAGAGTAGCGAGTGCCTCTCCTTCCACATCCTCTGCAATAATCAAGATGGGTTTGCCATCTCTTGCAACCTGCTCCAGAATGGGAACCAGGTCTTTCATGATGCTGATCTTTTTTTCATGCAAAAGGATATAGGGCTCCTCCAGGTGAACCTCCATCTTCTCGGGCGCAGTGACAAAGTATGGGCTCAGGTAACCTCGGTCAAATTGCATCCCTTCAACGACCTTCAGAGTTGTTTCCATGACCTTGGCTTCCTCTACGGTAATCACACCCTCCTTGCCCACCTTTTCCATGGCCTCGGCGATAATGTCACCGATAGCGCTGTTGTTGTTTGCCGATATGGTGCCCACTTGGGCGATCTCCTTTTTCTCCTTCATGGGTTTGGAGATCTTTTTCAGTTCTTCAACCACCAGATCAACGGCCTTTTCAATGCCCCGCTTAATGGACATGGGGTTGCCGCCCGCCGCCAACAGCTTGGCCCCCTCACGGTAGATGGCCTGGGCCAGGATTGCCGCCGTGGTGGTCCCGTCCCCCGCAACGTCGGATGTCTTGGAAGCCACCTCCTTGACCATCTGTGCGCCCATGTTTTCAAACTTGTCTTCCAGTTCAATCTCCTTGGCAACGGTCACACCATCCTTACTGATCTTGGGGGATCCCCAAGATTTTTCAAGAAGGACATTTCGTCCTTTTGCTCCAAGGGTCACCTTCACCGCGTCGGCAAGAATGTCCACACCTTTCGTCATCTTCTCTCTGGCCTTTGCGCCATATTTAATCTCTTTTGATGCCATTGCTTAAGACCTCCTTCAATCACTTTTCTATGATACCCAGGATGTCATCCTCTCTCATAATGAGATGTTCCACCCCATCGATCTTGATTTGATTGCCCGCATATTTGTCGAAAAGTATGCGATCATCCTTTTTGACTTCCAGGAGAATCCGTTTTGCGTTTTCATCCCATTTTCCGGGACCAACGGCTAATACCTTCCCTTCTTGTGGTTTTTCCTTGGCCGTATCCGGAATGATGATCCCGCCGGCGGTCCTCTCCCCCTCCTCAATCCTAACAACAAGCACCCTGTCGTTTAACGGTCTTATTTTCATTATTATCCTCCGATTTAAAATGACTATGGGAAATAGACCTCCGCCTTTTCGACTTGCTTCCCTAATGATACGAGTTGAAACAAATGCTATAAGAATGATCGATAGCCTGTTTCATTGATTGACGATCAACTAGTGACACGACAAATCAACAAGATGTTGTATTACGTTGCTCTACACAAAATCGCAGGTACTATGCATATCACGGTGATAGTTGCAGGTACTTTGGAATTGATATATAGAAGGTTATTCCTCTGTCCTGGCCAGGCTCCAACCAAACCTCTCCTCCATGTTTTTCCACTATTTCTCTTACGATAGTCAGCCCCAGCCCCGATCCTTCAATACCTTTAGATGTTTTTCTTCTGATGAAAGGGCCAAAAACGTCTTGATGATTACCTTGCTCTTTTATGCCAATGCCATTATCCTTGACAGAAAGAATGTGGGATTCCCTAAATTCCTTATGTCCGATATTAATTTCACTTAATGCTTCACCACCGTATTTTAGTGCATTGTCTACAAGATTCCTTAAGGCCCTTATTATGGACAATCTATCTGCTTTGATTTCAGGGATGTAATCAGGCTCCGACCACCTTATTTCCCGAATGCTAAGTTGAGAGGAATACTCTTCTCTAATCACCTGAAGAACCTCTTTTAGCTCTAATCTTTCAATAGTCAAAGGTGCTTCCTTGGTTGAAATGAAAACATTGATCTGCCCAACAAGCGCAGCAATCTGTTCAGCAGTTTTCAAGATTTGCTCGCAGTACCTCTGTCCTTTCTCATCAAGAATATCCGAATAATCTTTATGCAACCTTTTAGTAAGACCATAGAGACCGATGGCTGGGCTTTTAAGATCATGTGAAACCGAATAGGCAAAGAGTCTAATTTTTTCAGAACCTTCTTTTAATGCTTCCTCCATCTGCTTGCGCTCGGTGATATCAACAAACGAGGCCATCCTTCCCACATCATGTCCCTCATTGTCAGTAATGCTTGAGGTGGAAACCTCTACATGGAATATGGTGCCGTCTTTGCGAAGGGCTGGAAATATTTTGGTTTCCCCCTTTGATTTGTCGATAATAGACTCTATATCAATGAATCTGCGACCCCCTTGATGGGCAAACAATTCATCCGCATATTTACCCGTAACCTGTTTTTCAAATTCATACTCGAACATCCTGAGGAAAGTAGGGTTTGCATATTTGATGCTCCCTTTTTTGTCCGTTATCATGACCCCACTTGCAGCGGAGTTTAATGCAGCATAAACTATATTCAATTCTTCCTCTACCAGCCTTCGCTCGGTGGATTCTTTATTTAAGTCTTTAACTA
>JABXJY010000018.1 GCA_013375385.1 Desulfobacterales bacterium | reverse complement strand
AGTCGATGACTTTTGAAGTGTCCTTTTCTTCAGTGGATTCGCCTCGCCACAGGCATGTGGGACATTGTGCAAAACAACGAGTGGTAATTAAATGCGACACAAAAAACGGGCGGTAATAAAAAAATCTTGATCGAATGATACATTTCGTTGCATCTAAGAACAACAGAATACGATGTAATAGTTCAGGTTTCATCAAACGCATCTTGCATTTTATTTTGGGAAGAGGGGACATGGGCTCTGAAGCAACTTGGCGTTTTTGAAACTCCTAAATAGTTAGATAACCGAATGACGGATCATTTCCTGGCTCCTGACCGTAACTCACTTTCCTCTATTCCTTCTCTTTTAACTATCCCCCTCGTCAACAATTCTAAACCAAATATCTTCAAGAACAGGCCAGCAAATTTCTTTAGAAGCTACGCTCCCCCTTCATGGGAGGCACCTGGATAACGCTTGATCTTTTGATTGTTGATAGGTTAGGGCAACCAACAGCCGTCATGGTCCTACACAGTTCTGCCGTGATCTGATTAACCAGGAGTTCAACTCCAGACGAGCCATCCGCCGCGAAGGCAAGTACCATAGACCAGCCAAAGCCCACGGCCGCGGCACCAAAAGCCAGCGCTTTAAAAACATCGTTACCAGTTTTGAAACCGCTGTCCACCAGAACCGTCAATTTCTTGCCCACACTATCAGCAATTCTGGGAAGGGCTATCATTGAAGGAAGTCCAAAAAGGAGAGAATTGGCGGCGTGATTGCTGACCACTATGACAGAGGCCCCTATCTCTACCGCCTTTTGGGCGTCACTAATACTGAGCACACCCTTTATGATAAATGGCAGCTTGGTTTGGGATATTAATTGTTTCAGTTCATCGCTACGCTGAGGTCCGCGTATCTCTGTGCCGTCAACCCTATCACCCCTCAATCGTCCCAGAGAGTGATCGATGTCCATGCCCACAGCCACGCATCCCCGGCTCTCTGCATCACGAACCTTCTCATAGATTAATTCAGTTTTTCGATATGGCTTTACAATCTTGACAATAGGAGTTCCGGTGTCAATGGCATTTTGGAGCTCACCAGAACCACCGATGCCGAGCATCATCAAAGAGCCGGCATTACCTATACCTCTGGCTATATCAACCAGGCAATTCTCTGGCATAAACGGTAGCATGGAGAGGGCTGAGCAAAACGCTGGTGTTCTCAATCTTCTGCCAAAAAGACTGAGACTTGTATCTGCCTCAACCGGATCGAAAAATTTGGGCTCAAAAAACAGGGAATCCAGATATTTCCGGTTTTCCTTACTGGATGCGCCGATATTACTGTCCGGGGGAAACGTCAAGCTAACCCCGCTTTTCTCCAAGTTTTCTTTACCCTTGGCGTAGATCTCGGATATCGTAAGTTGCTCTTCACTCATTTTTTATCTCCTTTCCCATTTGATAAAAATTCGCTTCTTGTGGGACGGAGTATAGGGAAATTAGGCTTGCGTGTCAATAGGGGGACGGGGCGTAGGTTCCAAAGCGACTTAGCATTTCTGAAACTACTAAATAGTCAGACTACCGAATGACAGATCTTCTCCTGCGCCCCAACCGCAACTCACTTTCCTCCTCGTCAAAGCTTCTAAAGCAAATATCTTCAAGAACAGGCCAATAAATTGCTTTAGAAGCAACGTCCGAGAGCGCCGGTTAAAACCGGTAAGGTGGAGTGGATGGAAGAGCCATAGGGTGAAGGCCTAGCGAGCCACACCGGCCCCGAGTCAGGCGTTGATAATGGTGACATTATTGGCGAAGCATTGACAGGGGAAAGTGCAGGCTGGGTATTGAGCCGCGAAAGATATGGTTCGAGCTCTAGGGTGCCGATGACGTATGCAAGTGCGGAGGGCAATACAGGCGACATCACTATCGCGAGATGTGACGGGACCCTGCGTGGTCTAAGACCCGTGCACGTACGCAAGTTCCTCGCATGGAAACCGGGGGGTAACCGGCGTTCCTACCGGGATCCAGCTCATGAAGAACGCGACCTTTTTGAGCAGGTAGAATAACCCTTAAGCATCTTTTTCCCTTTCACTGCCTTCATAATTTCCAAAGTACGGGCGGCGGGGGGATTCCTTGGACTGAGGTCAGGGCAGGTCCTTCGACTGAGCTCAGGACAAGTAATGGGTGGGGATGTCTGATAACCTCTCAACCTTATGCAAGAGCCTGCAAAAGCCGTGATCCCGACTGAATCGGGACACGGCTCCTTTCTTTTTAGCGATTACAAAACGTTCATTATCAGATGGCCAGAAATGAAATGTCCCATGTCAAGGCCAGACCCCTTCGACTATAGGGAGATACTGCCATTATCCCTTTATTTGAAAAGCTCTTTTATAACCCTTATAGCCTCACTGGGGGTTACAATCTGTATCCTATTGTATTCCCCAGGATCGACAAGATGTTTGTCGCCGGAGATGATTAGATAAGCGTTGCTTTCCGATGCCAACGCTAAAAAGATGTTATCAAAGGGATCTTCATGGATGGCTTCCGGGATGGATTCCGGCGTGGGTACAAATGTGATGAGATTCATGAAATAGGCCATTGTTTCATTGGACGTTGTCTTGAGCTCAGATAGCCTTTCAGAGAAATTCTTGCATTGAATAACGTGCCTTAATTCATCAATTGTTTCCTCACAACCGACGATATCAAGAATAGTATCACGGGCCCATCTCAGGAGTTGGTTTGGGGGTCCTCCCCATAGCAGACCGGATACAGCCACATTGGTATCAATGACTATTCTCACGAAATTTCCCGCAATTTGTGGACAATCAGGGATATTTCCTGGAGATCTGGTTGAGCATTGTCTTGGGAAGCAGCAGACCGATCGAGCAGGTCGAAAGGAGACTCTTCAATAGGTACTACTTTGAATAGTGGTTTTGACCTTTTTAATACTACAATCTCTCCCCATCGTTTAAGATCTTCTGAAACTTCTGGGAACCGCTTACGAAATTCCTTTGCGCTAATATATTTTGGCATATAAGCACCTCCTAAAGGTGATTTAAAGTTTAACTTTAGAATAATTTTTATTTACATAAAAGTCAACTATTAAGCCTATCTCAGAATTCAGAATATTGTTACCCTGTATTCTGGAAGTGGACGGATCATAAAAGGAGTACCGCATGCAAGGATTAAAGATCGTCTTCCCTCCCAGGAAAGGTAATCCCGAGCCTCAGGCTTCATCGAATTCCTTACCTTTATCACTCGTTTCTCTTAAAGACCGGCAAGATAAGACTATCAGGGGTGGAGGGATAGTGCTTGGGGGATGACCGACAATCTGTTAACGCTACGTATGGGCCTGCAAAAGCCGTGATCGTCCTCGCCTTTGGCGCCACTGGTACGGCTCTTTTCTTTTTAGCAATTATATAACATGGATTATTAGATGGCCAGAAATGTCCCACGTCAAGCCCAGACCCCATTCATGGTCCGCTTGGAGCTTCAGAGAAAAGACTTTTTTCAAAGCAAAAGATCCGATCCTCTACCCTTTCATCAGTTATAGGACCACCACGCCATTTTTACAGCCTGTCTTTATTCGTTGTTTTCCGACAAATACCGGTTCTCTCTTCTCAGGAAACGACCTGGCTGCCTCCTGATGATCTTGTGTTCGAATGGCCGGCTATTTGAGTCTTTTTTTTGAAATCCACTTGCATATCTCCAAACGATAATTTATTATACGTATTGTACACGTATACCAGAGGGGGATATCATGCAAAAGAAGTTGACTATTACCATAGACGATAAAGTCTATCAAGGCCTACATAGGATAGTAGGTAGAGGTCATATCAGTCGGTTTATCGAGGAATTGGTCCGGCCACACATTTCCAATCAAGATCTCCATGCGGCTTATGAACAGATGGCCCAAGATGAAGCCCGTGAATCTGAAGCACTGGAATGGTCAGAGGCGACAATAGGAGATGTTAGCGATGAACCGCGGTGAAGTGTGGTGGGTGAACTTAGAACCAGCGGTAGGTGGTGAAATCCACAAAAAACGCCCAGCTATCATTATCAGCAATGATATTTCTAACAGGTTTCTAAACAGGGTTCAAATTGTACCGATTACAAGCAAAATCGATCGTCTCTATCAAAGCGAAGCTTACGTTACATTGAATGAAAAGCAATGCAAAGCAATGGCAGATCAACTGACAACGGTCAGCAAACTACGCCTAATGGATCTGGAGGGAAGGTTGTCGATTGCAGACATGCGAAAGGTGGAACAAGCAGTGAGAGTTCAACTCGGGCTATCCATATGAGCATGAAAGGCCTACCAACGGATCGAGCGGGACGTAATCGTTGAATTAGCTGAATAACTCCCAGCCATCTTTTTTCCCTTGACTGCTTTTATGCTTTCTAAAGGATAGGGGGTGGGGGGATTCCTTCGACTGAGCTCAGGACAGGTAATGCCTGGGGATGGTTGATAACCTCTTGACCTTATGTAAGGACCTGCAAAAGCCGTGATCCCGACTAAATCGGGATCTGGCTTTTTTCTTTTTGGGAATTATATAACGTCGACTATCAGATGGCCAGAAATGTCCCATATCAAGACCAGGCCCCACCCGAGTGGGTCTTAGAGCAATTTTTCTGCCTTTATGGCATCCTTCTTTCTGCTTTTTGACCCTGACTGTGTTGGTGATTGAACTATTCCTTGGCTATTAACTACTTTTCTATGGGAGGATGCTAGGCAAGATATCTTCAGGGAAGAAATCATAAGTTGCTTTAGAAGCGATGTTCCCCTCTCATATTCTCAATACCTTGAAAACTAATCATCCTTGTAATATTCTGGATAGAGCTTTTTCAGACACTCTGGACAAAAACTGTGACTGAATTCAGTTTCGGAATGGTCAGCGATGTATTCCTCTATCGGTGTCCATGAGCCGTCAACCTCACGTATATTCTTGCAATTGGCACAAACAGGCAAATAAGCTCCCAGCGTGTTTATCATGCTCTTTTCAATCGCTCGCACGCGTCGACTCAACATCTGGAGCAGCTCGATGGCTAAGGTGGGGTATTTCTCAATCTCCTGGCGGAGGTTTAATTGATCGAGGGATAGTACCTGGGTGTCCTTTTTGGCAACCACGCTGGCCGATCGAACCAAACCATCGATCAGGGCCATCTCACCAAAATAGCTGTGAGGACCGAAAATTCGTAGACGTCTTTCGTTCTTTCCGCCCAGATCTTTTATGATCTCTACTTTGCCGCTAACAATGATAAAAAGCTGCCTGCTGTGGTCGCCCTCTCTGATAATCACGTCTCCTTCATGGAACAGATGGTACTGGGCCAGTTCGGCGATCCGTTGCAAGTCCTCCTTTTTCATGAGGAAAAAAACTGAAACCCTGGAAAGTAAATCCGTCTTATTCATTGCTGCTGGTCTCCCTAAGCTCTATGAAGCGGTCAGGCCTGATGCCCGAGCAACGGCCCCACAGAGCAACTAAGGTTATTTCATCATCTCTAATACTCGGCAATCCCTGAGAATTCAATCAAGGATAGAATTTTCGTTCTGGCCTAGGAAGGGCGACGTCCCCCTTTTTTTGTCCCATTATCATTAATCAGCTTTTCCCTCTTCGACCTAACTGCATTGTTCCGAAAAGGTAACCGGCAATAGCCCCAAGAATCCCAATGGCTGCTGTAATCTGCTGTTCAGTTTCCGAAACCAATACTAGGATAATAGTTCCAAATACAATTATGATCAACCCGATTGCATTTACAATATCATTTGCAGAGGCAGAAAATTGACTGCGGTTTAGAAATAGCAACGTTAGCAGCAAGGTAATGAGTGATAAAACACAAATGGCGATTACAGCATAAAAACTATATTTTGATTCTTGCGCCAGTAATTCCTTTTTTAGCGTAATAATCTGTGCTTTTAGTCTTTCTTCTCCTTGAGGTTCATTTTCCTGAATAGTAGTCTTGGTAGGAGTAACAAACTCCCCGCCCATTAAGTCCTCAGGTCTTGTTTGCCCAGGGATATCAGGTGGTAGTAGCAAGAATAAGACACAGATAGAAAATAGTATTGCATTTATAGATTTCATTTTCATTATCCACCTCCCTCTCTAAATTTTCTTAGAATGTCCAAAAGCTTGGTGTAATGTTTTGTCAAAAAGGTGTCTCCAGCCTGGCGAGCCTCCCTTAGTTTTTGCTCGTAGAATGCTATTACTTTGGGAATTTCAACTGGAGGTAACCCTTTAACTTTTTCCTTAAAT
Organism: Desulfobacterales bacterium; assembly: GCA_013375385.1. Taxonomy (GTDB): domain Bacteria; phylum Desulfobacterota; class DSM-4660; order Desulfatiglandales; family B25-G16; genus JABXJZ01. The sequence continues at coordinate 15,438 of JABXJY010000018.1, read as the reverse complement.
CGATCATAAACTGATGGTGATACACTTTCCTCTTCCCTTACACGTTGTTGGACATTAGGGTCTTTGCTACGCCTCGGCTCGAATAGCTCCTCTTCACCTGGTAGCTCAAAAGTCCTAAGTCTTCCACAAACCCCTGAGGAGGCAGGCAGGAAAAAAACACAAAGAATAAGACAGGCTGTAATTCGTAAGGCATTAATATTAATTGTGTTCATCATAAACCTCCTTTCATTTTATGAGAATCAGGGAAAGAGAGAGACAGCAAGACTCAACCAATAATTTGTTCTCATAACAATTTGCCCTATTAAAGTAATTGTAAACTTGATAACCGAGCAAAAATGTAGGCTCTTAAACTCTTACATCTTTGCCTGCAAGAAGGACTGCACTTATCTTTCTCAATCCCTAGAGGTGTTTGATGTTTCATCGTCTATGATTACTTCTCTCTGTGCATGGTTCGCCACTCCCTCGCACTGATATAATTCTCCTCTTGACGCCACATCCCTGTTTTAGCTTCCCCGGGATTTGGTCAAACGAAAAGAGGGCGTTCCGTAAAAGTTCTAGCCTGAAATGACCCTCTTTTTTTCACAAATATCGGCACAACTATTCATTTTTATTTCTCTATGATTCCTAAAGCTTTCAAGAAATTGGAATCTACGGTGAATCCAATATAGAGTTGAGTCCTTTCTCCTTTAGTATCTCCGGGGGCAAAAGCATATCCAATATTTAAAAGGGCTGAGCGGTTAAGCTCGTGTGATGCACCCAACAATACATAACTTCTGTCTTGGGATGCAGGGTCTTCAGGATCTTCGGTTGTAGATGTAGAAGTAGTCATGCCAACATTGAGGTCCCATCTATCATAATGAAATAATCCTGCAGGCCAATAAAGCTTCCATTTCTCTTCCCAATAATCCCTTCGTTTCTTGAAATAACTTCTTGGCACCAAAAATATTCTAAGCATTGAAGCAGGCACTAAAGTAGCAGTTTCAGTCAATCGTATTGCCGAAACCCCAATGGTTAAGTGTTGTTCGTGTCCTTCAAATTTTGCGATAAAGTCATCTTGAAACCCAGATTCCTTTAAATCAGATATTTCTCCAGCTGTGAGCAGAGTATTGCCAAAAACATTTTTGGCTTTGCTGTTCAATTTTAGCCGTTGTGTTCCCTCATGAAAAAGGTGGTCAACAATGCTGCTATCTGACATGCCACTCTGCTTTAACCTTATGGCCGAATCAACCAGGCCTGTTGATGTTATCCAAAATGTTTTCTCTTTTGTGCTCTTAACCCCATTGTGAACCTTGATAGATACTCTTCCCTGTTTGGCATTGAGAGGTACCGTAGCAACGATACTATTGTTTTCCCACTTCTTAATTCCAGCTCGCCATTCGACAATCTTCGCAGTTTCTTGATTTGAGTTCTTGTATTCGTAAAAGAAGGGCACATATGCACAAGGATGTTTTATGTTATTAGTTATTACCCTTGTCATCTGTTACATTAAAGCCGCTTCCATTAATCGTTACTTCATCTCCTCCAAATCCAAATGCTGGCTCAATTGAAGAAATTTTTGGTTCCTCGGCACAGCAAATTGCAACGTTCAAACTAAATAATAGAATGAAATAAGAAATTTTCCTTTTCATTGCAATAAACCCTCTCTTTGAATCATTCCCATTTTTAGTTGAAATTCTGCAGCGGCCGATTCCTTCCATCATCCAGCTACTGCGTCCTTTGCCTCTACCGCAAGCTCCATTTGTATCGCTCTCTGCAATTCAGGAAGGTATTCATAGCCCCTGATTCTGTTTAACCTGGGCTCTATATCCAAATGCTCTGCAAAACGAAACGAAAATGCCTGTAATCTTATTTTCACCATTCCTCAGTAGTCTATGCGCAATGGGGGTTTGGTCAGGCCAATAAAGCTTACTAAACAAAAACCTCCACCTCTCTGTGCATATTCCACACCACTCCGGCTACCTGTAAATCGCGACGCAGGAAAGGGGGCCGTTCATAAATAGATGACTATCCCAATTTCGATCGGCGATTATTTATATAATTATGGCTGACCAGAGAGGGCCCGGAGCACCTAGTTTTCCAGGATGCAATAAGCCCCAAATCAAACGTTGGCCAGACTGCCACCGTCCACATAAATAGAATCTCCGGTGATGTAACTGGAATCTTCTGAGCAAAGGAAAAGCACCGCACCGACGATCTCCTCAGGCTCGGCCAGCCGACCCTTGGGAATCCTGGCCGCCACCATTTGTTCCACCTCTGGATTCCCCCAAATTGGCTCGCTGAAGCCCGTTTTGGTCAAACCGGGGCCGACAGCATTCACGTTTATATTAAGAGGCGCCCATTCCACGGCCATACACTTGGTCAGCATCGAAAGTGCTGCTTTACTGGCGTGGTAGACTCCCATTCCCGCACCCCCGCGAACGGCGCCCACGGTGGTGATGTTAACAATCCTGCCCCCGCCCTGTTCAGCCATGATCTTGGCCACGGCTCGACTCAGCAGGAACACGGCCTTACAGTTGGTTCCGAAAACTTTGTCCCAACCATCCTCCCTCAGGTCCATGAGGGGTCTGAGAAAGCTTCTGGCGGCATTGTTGATCAGGATATCAACGCGGTTATAGGCCTCAACGGTGGCCTCCACCAGTCTATCAATCTGCTCAGCCACCATCAAGTCGGTGACCACCGGGACGGCCTCACCACCATTTTCTCTGATCTCATTGGCTACCTTGTCAAGCTCTTCCTTGGTTCTGGAGGCTAGGACCAACTTGGCTCCACACTCAGCCAGACCGAGGGCGATGGCCCTGCCAATCCCCTTACCTCCTCCGGTCACCACAGCCACTTTGCCACTTAGATCATAATTCCTCGCCATGTCTCAAGCTCCTTTCAAGGTTTTTTGTTGATTCGGATATTGTCGGCCAATAATATCAATTTTGAATAGATAGCACAAATGCCGCCATTGTTCCAGTTGATACCCAAGATCCAAGCCCGAGATTGATGTTACGCTAATCAGCGTGTTTTGTTATTTGAGCCTGTTCGCTAATTGTGGAAGGGGGGACATCCATAGCTAAATAAGTATCCCGATTTCGATCGGCGGTTATTTATATAATGATGGATGTCCCCCTTTTCACGTTTGCCTTGGGGTGGTGAACCCTGGAGTGGTGGATGTTTCATTCCAACAGTAGGCGATAAGGTTGCCACCGAGGTAATAGAAAGATATGTCCAGTACCACCGACATGAAATGAAGCAACTCAATTCGTCTAAAAGTGACTGAATGCTCCGCCCTTCAAGGCGGAGTTTTTTACTTGGCAGTAGAAATTTGTCCGAATATATAATATAGTCAAAAAGTTTTATTTCCATATATCTTAATTCAACCATTTTTGCAGAGTTTTATCAAGAGTTGTTCGGAGGTCGGGGGAGTCCGATAAATACTAAACCGAAATAGAACAGAGGAGGGAGGCTATAACACATGAGCAATTCTGAGAGAACCATGTATTTGCAGAGGAAGACTGTTGCACAAAGCGGTGCCCGGAAGATGTCTGGGGCCAAATTCATTGCCGAGACCCTAAAAGGCTATGGGGTGACCCATATCTTTTATGTTGAATCAATTTTGAGACGAGCTCTTGTAGAAATGGAGGCTCTAGGGATACGGAGAATTTTGACTCACTCAGAGAAAGCAGCAGCCTATATGGCAGACGGATATGCTAGGGTAAGCCACAGGCCGGGGATATGTATGGCCCAGTCAGTTGGTGCCGCCAATTTAGCTGCTGGACTTCAGGATCCGTATTTAGGGCTTTCACCTGTGATCGCAATAACGAGCCGAAGGCCACCAATTGCTCAATATCGAAATGCTTACCAGGAAATTTTGCATGGTCCCAAGTTCGATCCAGTCACAAAATATAATGTGAATATAGACACGGCGGAGCAGCTTCCCTATTTGCTCCGTCAAGCCTTCCGGGAGGCAACCTCAGGAGCCCCCGGTCCAGTGCACCTAAATGTGATAGGATATAGAGGAGAAGAGGTTGAAACAGCTGAGGAGAATTTGGAAGTACTAATAGAAGAGTCCTTTACTCATTACCCGTCATTTCGGCCCGTAGCTGATGAAGAGCATGTGCGCGAGGCAGCCCGGGTTTTGGAAGAAGCTAAGAAGCCTGTAATCGTTGCAGGCGGAGGGGCAACAGCCTCATCGGCGGGACCTGAGATCGTAGAGCTTGCTGAGATGCTTTCGATACCCGTGGCCACCTCTCTCAATGGGAAGGGTACCATTCTTGAGGATCACCCTTTGAGCGTGGGTGTGGTTGGTTCTTATTCTCGCTGGTGCGCCAACCGTGTTGTCTCTGAGGCTGACTTGGTACTGTTTGTCGGGAGTCATACCGGAGACCAGGTCACAAATGGTTGGACGATTCCCAAACCGGGTACCATGGTAATCCAGATCGATATTGATCCGTCAGAATTGGGGAGAAGCTATCCTAACACGGTGCCATTGATGGGGGACGCCAGGGCTACTGTGCACAAGCTCATTGAATCCCTTCCTTCAAAAATCAGTAGGGATGAATGGAGGCAACGAGCGCAACAGTTGGTGAAGGAGTGGCAAGATGAGTTTGAACCATTGTTTAACTCCGACGCCATACCAATACGGCCAGAAAGGTTATGTAGGGAATTAACTAAGGTGTTACCATCAGACGCCGTTCTCGTTGCCGATACCGGTCATGCAGGCATATGGACAACCATGGTTTACCTGACTCATCCTGACCAGAGCTATATCCGGGCTGCTGGTTCACTTGGATGGGGGTTCCCTGCTTCTCTGGGGGCAAAGTGTGCTGAGCCTGACAGACCTGTGATATGTTTTACAGGAGATGGGGGTTTTTGGTATCACCTGAGTGATCTTGAGACCGCCCGTCGGTGGAATATAAAAACAGTGACGATAGTCAACAATAACAACGCATTGGGGCAATGTATGCCAGGGGTTGATCGTGCTTATGGAGACAGGCCTGGTAAGAGAGAAGAAATGTATCTATTTCAAGAACTCAACTTCGCCAAGATAGCTCAGGAGATGGGGTGCTTTGGAATTCGGGTAGAATCCCCGAAAGAAATTGCCGAAGCCATAAACAATGCCTTAAAGTCCGATATGCCGGCAGTAGTTGATGTAGTCTCGGATTTTAAATGTGCAGCTCCAAGGCCATGGACACCCTCCTGAGTATGGATAAAAGAGTGATCACTAAATTGCTAAACTTGTGTAAAAATGAAGTAAACTGTTGGAATTGTAGAAAGGGGGACGTATGGACGTACCCCTCTCATTACCGTAAAAGACGTTTCAATCTACGTGATTCTCGGGAAATGACAGGCCACCTCGTGGCCTGCATCGATTTCTTCCATGACTGGAGGCGTTTTCCTACAGACATCTTGAAAATACCGGCACCGGGGATGGAATGAACATCCCGAAGGAGGATTCAACGGGCTTGGCACGTCCCCTTCAAGGTGAATCGCATGCTTTTTCCTGAAAGGATCTGCCACGGGCACGGCCGCCATCAACGCTTCGGTGTAGGGATGAGCGGGTTCCTTGAAAAGAACCTCCCTTGATGCCTGCTCAACGATGTGACCCAGGTACATCACGGCAACTCGATTGCTGATATGACGCACAACGCTCAGATCGTGGGATATGAAAAGGTAAGTGAGAGCAAGTTTCTCCTGCAGATCGACCAGCAGGTTGAGAATTTGCGCCTGAATAGAAACGTCCAGAGCAGAGACCGGTTCGTCCGCTATCACCAGCTTCGGCTGAAGCGCAATGGCCCGTGCCACGCAAATGCGCTGCCTTTGCCCTCCACTGAACTCATGGGGATAGCGGCCCCTCAATTCAGGTCCCAGGCCGACGAGTTCCATCAGCTCGCTGACCCTCTCTTGGCGTTCCCTCTTCGAGTAAAGCCGGTGGATGACGAAACCCTCACCAATAATATATTCCACGGTTTTTCTCGGATTTAAAGAAGAAAAGGGATCTTGGAAGATGACCTGCATGTCTCGGCGAAGCTGCCTCAACTTCTTGTCGCGGTAACCGAGGATGTTTTCTTTCTCAAAGTAGATTTTTCCTTCGGTGGGTTCGTCCAGCCTCACAATACAGCGGCCCATCGTGGTCTTGCCACAGCCCGATTCTCCCACCAGAGCCAGCGTCTCACCCCTCTTGACTACAAGGTTCGCGCCGTCGACCGCCTTGACCTGAGCGGTAGGCTTCTTCAAAAAGCCGCCGCCCAGGGGAAAATACTTCTTCAGGTTTTCAACAATCAGGATGGGGTCTTCACGCATGAAGCCAACACCTCACCGTATGGCCGGAACCTAGGTCCATGAGAGGGGGCACGTCCTTGGCGCAGGCATCCATTGACTGTGTGCAGCGATTCCGGAAAAAGCATCCCTCGGGGAGTTCCAATAGATTTGGAACCGTTCCGGGAATTGCAGGGAGTCGCCTGCTTTCAGGCACGGGTTGTTCCATCTTGGGAATCGAGTTTATCAAGCCCCGGGTGTAAGGGTGGGCGGGTTGTCTGAAAAGATGACCCACTTGAGCATATTCGACGATAAGGCCAGCATACATTACCGCCACGGTTTGTGCCATTTCAGCAATTACTCCGAGGTCATGGGTAATCAGGAGAATGGAGGTCCCCATGTGCTCCTTCAACCGGTTCATGAGATTCAAGATTTGTGCCTGAATGGTGACGTCCAGCGCGGTGCTGGGCTCATCGGCGATAAGGAGCTCGGGATTGCATGAGAGCGCCATGGCAATCATCACGCGCTGCCGCATTCCACCGCTCATTTGATGTGGGTAGTTTTCGGCCCGCATGAGTGGGTCCGGAATTCCCACCTTCGCCAGCATCGCCACGGTCTGTTCGCGGGCCTTTTCTCTCGATAGACCTTGATGCAAACGAATGCTTTCGGCAACCTGACGGCCAATTCTCATGATCGGGTTCAAAGAGGTCATCGGTTCCTGAAAAATCATGGATATGCTGTTGCCCCGGATATGACGCATCTGAGGTTCTCCGAGGGCCAGAAGATTTTGACGGCCAAAGAGAATTTCCCCTTTCACGATTCGGCCCGGAGGTTGCGGGATCAGCTGCATGATGGATAAGGCCGTCACGCTTTTGCCGCAACCCGATTCTCCAACAAGGCCAAGGGTCTCTCCCTTGCGAATGTCGAGATCAATTCCCTCTAGCGCCCTGACAATCCCTTCGTCCGTGAAAAAGTGCGTGTGAAGATTTTTTATTTGAATGACGTAATCGTCCATCACTCCTCTTTCGTCCCTTATCTAATTGAATGATGATGTAATCGCTACAAACCCTTTAGCATTGAGAGATGCCACATTCTGTTCCCACAAGGGCTTATTCGTCAAAGTCATCAATATCCACGCTTTTCATCTTTTCGATCAGGGCGCACAATCCATCAATTATCGCGGTATGGATGATTTTTCCCTTCTCTGAGGTGGCGATTTGGGCATTGCCAAAGACTCCAGACTGTGTACATGTTTTTGTCCGCGGCAGCCCGAAGAAGACCTGTTGGGTGGAAAGATCGCTTCCCTTGAAGGGATAGAGTCCGGACTTTGACTTGGGGATCTCATGGACTGCTCGTTCCATGTGGACGAGTTCCGGGGCTGTTACGAGCATTCGCGAGGTTTCTCCCTCATCGGCGTGGTATTTTGTCTCATCCTCCAGGCAGAAATCCGCGGCCTTCTTCAGACGGCCTGCGTAAGCGTGCCCGAAGATGTGCTTCGGAAATTCTCGCCTCAAATTGATCACCGCCACATCGATGGCCGCGTTGTTTCCGCCGTGGCCGTTGAAAAGGATGAATCTTCGAAACCCGTGCACCGCCAGACTTCGACAAAGATCGATGATAAGCTCGATGAGCGTTTGGGGGCGGAGCGTTATGGTTCCCGGGAAATCCATATGGTTTTGTGACACGCCGACCTTGATAGTCGGGGCAACGACGACGCCAAACCGCTCTGCCGCTTTCACGGCCGCATATCCGGCATTCATCCAATCGGTGCCCAGGGGAAGATGTGGGCCATGCTGTTCCACAGCGCCGATAGGTACGATGACCAGATCTGTTTCTTCCAGGGCCGCTCTACAATCGACCCAGCTCATATGCTCGAGCAGAACATCTTTTATCACGGCACGCATCACACCTCCTCATGACTAAAAAGAGTTTTTTATCCATTTCGTTCAAGCCATTACTGCATTCTGGGATTCAGTTCGCGCCTCAACCAGTCACCCAACAAATTGATAGCCAGGATCAAGAGAGCCAGCACGAGGCCCGGGAAGAGCACAACCCACCATATACCGGCATAGAGGTAGTTATATCCCGATGCGATCATCATCCCGAGAGAGGGTGTCGTGAGAGGCATCCCCACGCCCAAGAAACTCAAAGTCGATTCAAGGACGATGACCATCCCCAGGTCCACAGCCGCTATGACGAAAAGGGTCGACACCGCATTTGGCAGGAGATGAGAAAAGATGATCCTCAGGTGTCCTGCCCCGAGGGAACGAGCAGCGTCAACATATTCACGTGCTTTTTCAGCGAGCACGTTTCCACGCATTACTCTGGCGTAACGGACCCAGAAGATCGCCGAGATCGCAAGGATCACCGGTATCTCTCCCTGCCATTTCAGGACGCCAAGGAGCAGTAGGGCCATCAGAAAGGCCGGGAAGGAAAGCATGACATCGGCGATCCGACAAATAGCGGCGTCAATCAAGCGTCCGAAGTAGCCTGCGATCAGGCCTAGGATCGACCCGACCAGGGTCGACAGGGCGATTACCCCGAATCCAACCAGGAATGATGTCCGAAGGCCGTAGATAATCGTGCTCAGTATGTCGTGCCCCTGATCGTCTGTGCCGAGCACAAAGGCCACACTTCCGCCCTGCATCCAGGCAGGTGGCTTCATTCTGTCAGAGAGTGAAAAAGTCCTCAGATCATATGGGTTGTCAGGGGCAATCCAGTCTGCCCCGATCGCCAGCACACCGAAAAAGAGAATGATTATGGTGCAGAAGAGGGCCGTGGGGCTCTTGAAATAGTGCCGAAGGACTTTTCTGGTATCAATCATAGGCGATTCTGGGATTCAAGAGACAGTAGGTGAGATCCACGGTCAGATTGATAAAGACGAAGATGAAGGCGATGACCATGATGTAGGTGATGACCACAGGTTGATCGTTTTGCCCGATGGACATGAGCAAGAGATTTCCCATACCAGGCCACTGAAATACTGTCTCGGTCACGATGGAAAAGGCGATCAGCTGGCCGACCTGGAGCCCCGCAATGGTGACAAAAGGAATCAGGGCATTCTTGAGGGCGTGCCGGAGCGTAACCATCAGGACCGAAAGGCCCTTTGCCCGTGCGGTGCGAATGTAATCTTCCGCGAGCACCTCCATCATTTCACCGCGGATGACTCGAGTGCTCATCGAGAGCTGAAACATCCCCAAGGTGAGGGCCGGCAGGATGAGGTGCTTCAGTCCACTTACGGTCAGCAGTCCCGTTGACCAGATACCGATTCCAATCACGTCTCCTCTTCCGAATGGGGGAAGCCATCCCAGGAGGATCGCGAAGAAATAGATGGACAAGATGCCGATAAAAAACGTCGGTAACGTGATCCGCATAAGTGTCCCGACCATCGCCAACCGGCTGGCCACAAACCTCGGCTTGACCGCCGCGAAAACCCCCACGAGCCCGCCTATCAGCGTCGCGAAAATCATCGCAGTCCCGGCCAGTTCCAGGGTCGCCGGCATCCGCTTAAGGACCAGCTGTAGCGCCGGGGTCTTGGTCATAAAGGAAATCCCGAAGTCCCCGTGCACGGCCCGCCAGAGAAATCGAACATACTGCTCGTACAGGGGCCGATCCAAACCCAGCATGCGAGCCGTCTCTTCCAACTGCTCCTTTGTGGCATCCATGCCAGCCAACGCCAGAGCCGGATCGCCCATATACTGGAACATGATAAAACAGATGATCGTTACCCCGATCAGGACGAGGATGCTTTGAAGAATTCTTCCCGATATGTAAGAAAGCATGTTTCGCGCTATCAGCTTCTGCCGAGGACCTACCGGAGGGCAGGCCCTTGGGCGGGCCCACCCTCACAGGATCCTATTCGAAATAAAGGGCATTTATGCTCAAGGTCTTCTTCACCTTAGGCACGAAACCTTTGAGCTTTTTTGACACCCCGTAGATCGCCGGCTGGTAATGAAGCGGGATCACGAGTACGTTATCGGCAACGTATCGGTTGAGCTTGGCGAGCGCTGCCCCGCGTTCTTCAAGGCTGGCGATCTGATCCGCATTCTCGAGCATCTCGTCGAAGCCTTTGTCGGAAAGCTCACCGCCATTCCAAACGGCCCCGGTTTTCAGGAACGATCCCAGAAGCCGAGCGCTGTCAAAGGTGGCCTCGCCCCAACCCATCATGTAGAAGTCGAGCTTCTTTGCCCTGACGTCCTTGAAGTGAATGGACTTTGGCCTGGCCAGCAGATTGACGCGAACGCCGATTTTGCTCAGCTGCTGGGCGATCGCAACGCCAATCTCCTTGTCCATGATGTAACGGTTATTCGTAACATGCAAATTGATCTCTAAGCCGTCGGGATAGCCGGCCTCGGCGAGGAGCTTTTTGGCGAGCACCGGGTTGTATTTGGGCCGAATGATGTTCGGGTTGCAGCCGCGCATGAAATCCGCCGGGAGCTGGGAGGCGGGGGTACCGTATCCGTACATGATTTTCTCCACGATCTCCTCTTCGTTGATACCACACATCAGTGCTTTCCGAACCTTGAGATTTGCCGTTGGAAAGTCAGGCCGGTTCATTCGCATCATCAAGAAGATGACGCGCATGTCGGGGCGGCTGATTACTTGGACGTTCGGCGCCTTTTTCACCAGATCGACATACTGGACCGGCACATCATTGGTCAGGTCGATCTCCCCGGTGATCAGGCCGGCAAGTCGGGTCGCGTCATTGCTGATCGGTTTAAAGGTTACTTTTTTGATGCGGGGAGTGCCCTCCCAGCAATCCGGAAAGGCCTCGAGATGGATGTGGCTGTCACGCACCCATTCCTTCATTATGTATGGCCCCGTTCCCATGGGGTGCTCTGCGATATAGGCATCGCTTTTTCCAGTACAGAACGCCTTGGACATGATGAAGATGGTCTGGTAAAGCGAATCGACCAGTACAGGCCACGGATTGTGCGTGATGATATCGACGGTATGAGAATCTATCTTTTTGACTTCCTTGATTTTCTGCGCGATGAACTTGTAACGGTTGATGGGCGTCTTTGCGAGTTCAAAAGTAAACAGAACGTCATCTGCCGTGAAGGGTGCGCCGTTTTGCCATTTCACCCCCTTGCGCAGATGGAATCGCCATGTGTTGGGGTTCAAAAGCTCTCACGAGGTGGCAAGAGCCGGGATTACCTTGCCCGACGGATCGCGATCCATCAACCCGTCATAGATATTGTCCGCTATGCCCTGCTCTGGCTCCATGGTAATCGCCAGGGGATGAAGGGTGGTGGCCGAGGTTCGCTGGGATATCACCAGGCGATCTTTAGCCCATACCGGCCCCACCATCAGGGCCAATGACAACATGGTTACTCCGACGATCGCTAGTCTCTTCTGTAAATTCTCCATCTTTTTCCTCCTGTGTTTGATGTGAAAGGTTTCCAACCGGCCATCATGTGCGCATAAGAACAGCTGATGATGGCAGACCGTGAACTCACGAGGTACAGGCGCATCCTGCGGACCCGAGATGGCGATGCCTCGAAACTTAAGAAATTTCCTTCATGATCTTGCCCTGTTTCATAACCAGGAGCACCCGCTCCATCCCGTTTTCGAATAGAGAGAGATCCTCCAGGGGGTTTCCATCCACGACGATCAGGTCTGCCCATTTGCCCGGCTCCACGGTGCCCAGATGGTCAGAGAGCCCTAAGAGCTCACTGTTCGTGCGGGTGGCGGAGACGATAGCCTTCATGGGGCCCATTATCTCGGCTTTGAGCATCAGCTCCCTGCCCTTGAGATGTTGAAAAGGACCCACCAAATCGGAGCCGGAACCGATCTTCACGTCGACCCGATAGGCCGACTCAAGCGATCGATAGGCGCCCGCTGACACCTTCTCAAGCTTCTCGATATAGGCTCTATCCATCCCTTGACTGCGCCCCTTGTGTCCGAGCACGTCGAAAACAGATAGGGTCGGGGCAAGGTATAACCGTTCTTCACGCATCATATGCACCGTTTCAGCATCGATCAGGGTGGCGTGTTTGATGCTCAGCACGCCGGCTTCGATGCAGTTTTGAGCCGCTCTGGGTGTATATACATGGGCCATGACATAGGTACCGGCGGCCTCTGCCACCTCCACTGCCGCGCGCAGCTCTGGCACCGTGAACTGCCAATTGCCGGGGCCTCCCGTTGGGGAGAGGACCCCTCCTTCGGCCATCACCTTGATCTGATCCGCTCCCCGGCGAAGCATCTCCCGGGCTGTTTTACGCACCTCATCAGGCCCATCGCAGACACCGGGGTAAACGCCGAGGCTGTTTCTCGGAACGTGTTCGTCTCGGTCCTTCCTTCTCTTGTCAGCATGGCCACCGGTCTGCGTCAGGGGAGCCACACTGAGTTTCAACCGGGGTCCTCGAATGAATTCCTGTTCAATTGCCGCGCGGAAGCCCCAGTCAAGCCCCCCGGCATCCCGAAGCGTCGTGAAGCCGAGATCGATATCCTTTTCAAGAATTTTAGAGACCCTGTGCACGTAGACTGCCGGAGGAATTTCAGGAATGCTGTCCAGAATGACCTCAACATTGCCGGGATGCACGTGCGCGTCGATTAACCCTGGCATCAGGGTTTTTCCCTTCAGGTCGATTATCCGACCCTTTACCGTGCCGTGTGCGTTTTGGCGAGAAATCACTTCCTGTATGGTTTCACCCACAACGGTCACCGTCGCATCCGGAAGTGGATCTCCTCCATCTCCATCGATCAGAAGCGCATTCTTAAAGACGACCACTTCTTCCATAAAAACTCCCCGGCAAGGATGATGACATGTTGAATCCTTCATATGGATAATTTCGTCACCGATTGCATACCCAGTCCATGGAAACTGTTCCACTCGGTGAGTCGTTTCGAACGGCATCTCTTGATGTCACGGTTCAAAGCTTGTAGACGATTGGGCTCAATCATCCTTTTAGGCGGCATAGCATAGAAAAAAATGGTTTTTGTGTCAACTTGATTGCATAGGAATTTTCTTTTTCCATTTATTACCTTTTGTAAAAAGGGGGGCGTATGGACGTACCCCTCTTTACTTTGTGATGTCTGATAATCTATTAACGTTGTGCAAGGGCCTGCAAAAGGCATATCAAAGTAAAGATCGAAATAGGTTCTAAATACTAGGAATGGCGTGGAACGGGCGGCCGGTTTGACATGGCATACGCAATGAGATTCTTTAAGTGGCCTGGCTTAGCTCCGATGGTTTAGGCCAGGCCTTTAAGGAGGTGACCTCAAATCCCCAAGAAATTTTACACCCCGGAGGGATTTAAGGACCGCTCGGAGCACACGGAATGAAAAGCACCCAGGGCAACCCACGGAGGGAAGAACCAAAAGTTCATCAACGACGGCATTGTGACTCAACCCATTCTCCAGATTCTAATTGCACTCTATTGATATTAAATTATACTCCTATAGTTATATTTGTCAACTTTATTTTATAATTTAGCTAAAAAATATATATTTTATCTACATATACCAGATGACAGATCTTCTCCTGGGCCCCAACCGCAACTCACTTTCCTCTATTCCTGCCTCCGTCCCCCCCGACAAACGTTTTTGAACGTTACCAAATTTTCTGTTGACATAATATTCAAAATATGATCTGAAATATGATTAGATCCACTCAAGCTATACTTTGTTTGCGACTATTGACGGCTCGATGTTTGAGGGACTCAAAGACAGTTGCTTCTGATGATAGCAAAAAAAGACGGCAGCTTCGCCTTTGCTCAAGTTCCTTTTGAGCTAATGAAATGCGTGAATGGAGAATCATTTAACAATGCATAATAAGTCACAAAAAAATGAAACCGGTTCAACGACTGATTTTGCCTATCAAAAAATCAAGGAATTAATATTGAGGGGTAAACTATCTCCAGGCCAAAAATTATTGTACAATGATCTCGAAGCTAGGTTACACATAAGCAAAACACCCATTATTAATGCTCTGAATAGACTAGAAAGCGAGGGATATGTTTATTCCAAAAAAAACGTTGGTTACTACATCAAAGAAATTAATGTGGAAGAAGTTGTTCAAGTGTTTGAGGCGAGAGAGATATTGGAGGTAGCAAATCTGGATAGTGTAATCAAGAATCAAACTGATATTGGCCTGAGAAATTTGGAGAAAGCTAATTATGAATATAAGAATTACGATACATATCTATTCGACAGGAAAAAATCACTTTTAAATTCAAAATTTCATGTCCAACTTGCAAAAATGGGAAAGAATGGATTTCTTATTAAATATATACAACATATCTATGAATGGATTGATTTGAGGTTCAGATTTACTGCTGTACCGCCAGAGAGAGCCAAGCAAAGTGCAATTGAACACGGCGAAATAATCAAATCGATTCGTGAAAAGGATATCACGAAGGCCAAGAAATTATTAAGAAATCATTTAAAGGCTCCCGTGCCATTTATTATCAATAATCTAAAAAATGAAGAAAAGATTTTAGCGTTTTAACCATCAAAAAGGAGGACATGAAATGAAAATGCTTCGTTGTGTTATCATAAGAGGTGGGACCAGTCGAGGCGTCTATTTTCACGAGAACGAGCTTCCCCCTGATCGACACCTGAGGGATAAGATCATCCTCGATGTCTTTGGCAGCCCCGACGTGAGAGAGATCGACGGGCTCGGTGGGGCAGATATCTTGACGAGCAAGGTTTGCATAATCGGCCCATCGATGAGAGAAGATGCGGATGTAGACTATACCTTCGGCCAGGTCATCATCGATAAGCCGATTGTCGATTATTCAATCAATTGCGGAAATCTCTCATCGGGAGTCGGTCCCTTTGCCATCGATGAGGGCTTGGTAAAGCCCGTTGAACCCATCACAACCGTGCGAATTTACAATACCAATACCAAGAAGATTTTAGTTGCTGGAGTCCCTGTGAGAGGTGGCAAGGCCGTGGTCGAGGGCGACTACCGGATCGATGGGGTCCCAGGAACCGGTGCAAAGATTGCCCTGGATTTTGCTGCCACCGCCGGAACCATCAAGGGGACCCTCCTTCCCACGGGCAAGGTCAGGGAGGTGCTGAGTATCGATGAGATTGGAGAGATACCGGTTTCGATCGTGGATGCTGCGAATCCCACGGTTTTCGCCTTTGCCGAGGATGTTGGGATAGAGGGAACGGAGAGATTCCAGGACCTGCTCTCCAACCGTGAGATCTGGAGAAAGGTTGAGGCAATCCGGGGGGCCGCGGCCG
>JABXJY010000166.1 GCA_013375385.1 Desulfobacterales bacterium | reverse complement strand
TTCCCCTCCCCTGGTGGGAGGGGATTAAGGGGAGGGGGATGTAAGTACCTGAAATGCTGCCTTATTCACCCTCACCTCAACCCTCTCCCATCGAGGGAGAGGGAGTTTTTCGACTTTTTACGAAATCATCAATGGTTGCCTTCGTGAAAATATAATGGGGACGGCCCTTCATTAATAGACAGCGGCAGTGAAGGCACTAATTCTTATCTGAATTTCCATATATCGTGCTTTCAATAAATCAGATTAGACTTTCACATTCTGCTATAATTGTGCAAAAATGAGAGGCCAAAAAACTTTCGTATTGTGATACAAGTCTATACTTTTTCCGCCTGAAAAACATCATAGAACCAAGGTAACTCATTCTATAGACTCACCATTCTCATTTCTTTTGCATTTACTGAGATTTGACGACAACACCATGAGAGTGATCATCATTGACACACAGGCCCGGTTTCCCTATACTCCTCCTCCATAAGAACAATTTCTCACATTTCATTATTCATTCAATTCACCTACAGCACTGAAATGGGTGAAGCAGGGGCCGCATTCTACACAGTCGCTGGAAAAGCCCCAGAAAGGTTGGCGGGAGACCTCTCACACAAGCATGCTGCAGTCGCCTGTGGTCTGGCCAATTTTGACTTGAATAACCTGGTAATCAGTCCAAGATGGGGGCCTCGGATCAGATTAGCAACAGTACTCACAAAGGCCGAGCTGAAATACGATCACATCCTCGAGGAAACTCCATGTCATGATTGTGTGGAATGTGTCAAAATCTGTCCTGTCCATGCCCTGGATGGATGGAAAGGGAAGTACGATCCAAAAAGAGGCTGGGTTATAGAAAAGAGGAAATGTTATGACTACATATTCACGACCCTTACTGGGCAGCGGTGCGGATTATGGATAAAGGCATGCCCTGTTGGGACCTATAGCGAACGTATTAAATAACTGAACTTGTGCAAAAACTATGTAACATGCTGAAATTGTTATGTTTACTTGTTCAAGATGTATCAAGGTGTTGTTTTGGCGTTAACTTATTGATATTCCATGGTTTTTCATCAAAAGATGAGTTTAAAAATGCACAAGTTCAGAAATAAGTTGCCATTTGAAATGTCATTGCGAGCGAAGCGAAGCAATCTCACGGGATTGCGGAGCCTGTTCCGAGCGCAGCGAGGAATCTCAGCTTCTATGATGTCAGGCCGTTGTATCTCTCAGTTGTCAAGAAAAGGCTCCGAGTTTGCTTCGGCTTCGCCTCGCAACCACTATCGCTCCTCGCAATGACAACTCTCTTGTGACGTTCACTATAGCTTGGGAAAGTGTGTCAACTCATTAGACAAGGGGAGCCTCATGAGCGGACCTGTAATCCTTGAAATATTCTCTGATTACGTTTGACCTTGGTGTTACTTCAATACCGGGCGTATTGAACGATTGCGAAAGGATTATGAGATTGAAATTAGGTGGACTGCCTTCCCTCTCCATCCCAACACTTCGGAAGAGGGGCTCGCGCTTGAAGAACTTTTTGCAGATCGCTCCGTAGACATTGACCAGATGATGGCTCGCTTGAAGCAGGTGGCCAATGAAGTGGGATTGCCTCTCGGCGAACGAAAAAAAACCTACAATAGCCGCCTGGCTCAAGAATTGGGTAAGTGGGCGGAATCCAAAGGCAAAGGTGACGAATTCCACAACGCCGTCTTTCGAGCTTATTTTGTCGATGGCAAAAATATCGGGAGTATCCCTGAACTGGTCGATTTGGCGAAATCCGTTGACCTTCCTGGCAAAGAGGCTCAAAAGGTGCTTGAAACAAGAGCCTTCAAGGAAGCTGTTGATTTGGATTGGTCGCGTGCGTATGCAATGGGTGTGACGGCAGTTCCCACCTTTGTGATCAATAATCAGGCGGTTGTAGGTGCACAACCATACGAAGTATTAGAGGAGCTCATGAAGGTTAACGACGTAAAGAAACGTGATCCTAATTCATAGGATCTGTTGCTTACGGGCGCTCTTCTCCAATTTTAAGAAACCATCTTAAAGGGAACAATGCGGGTAGAAAGATGGAAAGGAGGAGTCAAAGATGAAGAAATGGATTGCCTCTTTTCTGCTGGTGGGGCTGCCGCTGGCGACCAGACTGTAATTTTGCACCGGTGAAACCAAGCTTTAAGAAAGATGAGGCTATTCAGTTGCCGTGGGAGGTCCCCCGCAGAGCCTATGTGTTAAGTCTTTGATCCCAATTAAATTCTCGTGCCGTAACAGTGTGTTCCATTCGCTGAATACGCCGCTCCAGGTTATCATACCTCCGTTTGAGCCGGTCGACCGCCCCTCTTGACGAATGAGTGTAGCTGTCATAAAACTCCTGCTCTTCCTCAGTTTGGATAGGTACAACCGGTTCTGGTTTCATCAATAGTGCCGCAATAAAATACAACCCCGTAATCGGCCAGAATCCGGTGATGAACAAGAGGACGAGCGCGATGGCCCGCACCCAAAAAATGGAAAAATCAAAATACTCGGCAATGCCTCTGCACACACCTAATATTATGCCGTTGCGGGAACGATACACCCCACCACGAAGAATGCCTTCAACTCTTCTCATAATTAACGGTCCTTTCTCTCACGGTCAAGAATAATGGTTTCAAGTGCCTCCACACGTTCCTCCAATCGTGAAAGCCCTCGATACATCTCCTGAATCATCCTGGCTTCCTCGGCCTGAAATCTTTGGCCTTTACGGGACAGCCCTCCCTTGAGGATCTTGATGGCCATAAGGATGGTACTTCCGACAATGGCCAGTGCCAGCACGATACCTCCGAAAACGATAGCTACAATTATAACTTCCGGCATGATTGCATCAACCCCGCGTTATTTCTTCGGAATGGTGATATACATTGTGCGAATCGGAATAACAACTCCGTCTACAGTGAAACATTTTCCTTCCAGGAAGTAAACCCCCTGATGTCCATTTTATGCCCGCGCCTTGTTCCAGGATTGTATTGGTGTGCGAGCATGGATATATACCGGTCTACTCTGGAGAGGCCTTCTTATCTTCCTTTGCAAGAGAGGATTTCAGGGTTTGTAGTTCCTTTTCAATTTCTTCGTCAACTACAAGGGAATCCAGATCCTCTTCCAGCGCCGGTTTTCTTCCGAAATTGACCAGATCAGCTTCGGCTTCCATCCGTTCAATGCGGTTTTCAAGCTCCTCGAACTTGAGGATCGCCTCAGAGCTATCCATGCGACGGATCTCTTCCTGGGCGCGTTTTTTCCTGTTTGCATGAATGTGGCGTTGTACGAGTATGCGCTGTTTTTCACGTGCAGCTCCGAGCTTATCCTCAAGCTGCCGGATGTCGCCCTGATACTGTTCAACCAAGGCGTTGTGTTCCTGTAGCTCCTGCTCAAGGGCCTCTGCCCTGTCCGTAAATCTGCGCTTTTCCACGAGCGCTTCCCGCGCCAGATCATCCCGCCCCTTGTTTACCGCAAGCGCCGCCTTCTGTTCCCAATATTTCCCACGTGACTGAACATGTTCCATCTGACGCTCAACCTTTTTACAGTTAGCCATAACCCCGGCGCACGATGCCTTGATCTCAACCAGTGTGTCTTCCATTTCACGGATCATCAGTCTGATTAGCTTCTCTGGATCCTCCGCCTTATCAAGCATGGCATTGATATTGGAACTAATGATATCACGAAACCGAGTGAAAATCCCCATGACATAACCTCCCTTTTGTGGTTTTTACACACTGATGAGCAGGAATCGTGCCAATGTGTAGTTTTTGCCAAAAGCGTAAGGGTTTCAAAGGGTTCTGGACTTGACACACGCCTAAGATTTGTGGTATATTTTGGTATGTATTAGTGGATTTGACCATTATATTACATTTTTTACCATGAAGGAACGAAAACCTCCCTTACAAGAGCGTAGCCAAGCAGGATCCCCTGTGGGAATGGCCGAGGCACTGGGCCAGTCCGAGGTATTCCTGGAATTTCAGGAACGCCTTTCACGGGTCGCATTAGTCAATCGGCCTGTGCTTTTAATTGGTGAACGAGGCACCGGAAAAGAACTGGCGGCCTCCAGACTGCATTTCCTTTCAAGCCGATGGAAAGGCCCACTGGTGGCCCTCAATTGTTCAGCCCTCACCCCTTCCCTTATCGAATCAGAACTATTCGGCTATGAGAAAGGGGCATTTACCGGAGCTGAGCGGCGGCGGACCGGGAGATTTGAGGCCGCAAACGGGGGGAGCCTTTTCCTGGATGAAATAGGTACCATCCCCATAGAGGTCCAGGAGAAAATCCTGCGCGTGGTAGAATATGGTACCTTTGAACGGGTTGGGAGCTCAGATAGTATTGAGGTGGATGTGCGGATCATCGCCGCTACCAACTCCGACCTGGTGGCCCTGGCAGCTGAAGGCAGATTTAAACAGGACCTACTGGATCGACTCTCCTTTGAAGTGCTGTTTTTGCCTCCGCTCAGGGAACGAAAAGGCGATATCCTCTTGTTGGCAAACCATTTTGCCGGACGCATGGCCTTTGAACTGGGACGAGAGGAAGTGCCCCAGTTCAGCAGCGAAGCCACTGCGGCACTTGAAAGCTATTCCTGGCCCGGGAATGTACGTGAGCTGAAAAACGTGGTCGAGCGTGCGGCGTATCGATCGGATTCATCTCTGATCACCGATATTGTCTTTGACCCATTTCACGCTCCCCATGTTGGCCATCGCATCCCGAAACAAGAAGTTCCCACGGTTGAAACCGATACGGCCTCGATAGATAACCTCCTGGACAGACCCATCAAAGAGGCTGTTCGGGAATTAGAGGTTCTTCTCTTGAAGAAGGCACTGAGGGAAACGAAATACCATCAAAGGAAGGCAGCCCAGGTTTTAGGGCTAACGTACCATCAATTGCGGGGATTGTATCGTAAATACATCAAGGAGATTGAATAATCCCTTTCAAAGGTGTATACCTTCCAAGGCTCATTCCCTGGCCTGGAAATGAATAAAGGAGATAACAAACAAGGAGGTAGCCATGGCAAAAGTTGTTAGAATTAACCACGTGGCATTTGCGGTGAAGAATATGGATGAGGCTATACAGTCCGCAGTGGAGAATTTAGGCGGAGAACTCATGTTGAAATTCGAATGTATCGATCAAAAATATAAGGGAGCCTGCATTCAATTAGGCGAAAGCATAATCAGCGTTTTAGAGGCCACCGATGAAACCAGCTTTGTGGCAAAGCATATCGAGGCGAGAGGTGTTGGGGTTCAGCATATTGGCTTAGAAATAGACAACCTTGAGGAGTATGTCAGACAATTAGAACTGAAGGGGGTAAGAGTGGACAAAGCGAATATGAAGGACGAGGATTTCCCGGAGGCCCTTGTCGGCCCAAAAGTTGGCAATGGAGTGGTACTTCAGCTCATGCAGTGGAAAGGAGGGCACTTTGACGTATCTCCAGAAGGCAAGGAACGCTTGATGAGGAAATATGCGGAAGCGCCCAACTTACGAGTGATTGGATGAGGTTTTTGAGAAAGGAGGCAACCATGGATTATGAAAAGATGACCGCACCCTGCGGGCTGGATTGTTTCAATTGCCCCATGTATCTGGCAAACGAAAATGAGAAATTACGAAATACGATAGCCGAAAGGCTGAATATTCCATATGAAAGAGCTGTATGTGCAGGATGTCGAAATGAAAACGGCACCATAGCCTTCCTCAATATGACCGGGCCATGTAATGTCTATAAGTGCATCCAGAGCAGAGGAATCGCTTTCTGCTGCGACTGTTCCGAGTTCCCGTGCGACCATCTTCACCCATATGCCGACAAGGCATCCCAGTTCCCCCACAATACCAAGGTGTTCAATTTGTGCTTGATCAAGAAAATGGGATTGGAAGCTTGGGCCAGGGAAAAGGCAAAAGCCGTCAAGGACACCTATTTCAAAGGAAACTTTAGACTATGATGAAAAGGGCTTCTCCATTGGAGCTCTTAAGAAGACTGGTAGTGCTACGACTACATAATGAATTCTGTAACGAAATTGAATTGACAGCGGTTATTGCCAATAGAAAGCAACCCGCACGTTCTCTCCTTCCCTTGCCTTCTTCCGCCTCCATACAGTAGTTGGCCTTTGCGATGCCTGTGCCATCTGATTTAAAAACTCCACAAGCTAGTGAGCATCGGGCCCGTGAATTCCCTCTCAATGCAATAATTGGACTTTT
>JABXJY010000438.1 GCA_013375385.1 Desulfobacterales bacterium | reverse complement strand
ATCTGAAAGTTGATAAGGCTAACAATACTGGTTTCATTTTAGATCTCCTCTCAGTCTCTTCACCAGATTTGGGAAGTCTGTGAAAGTCCTTTGGGTGATTGGCTGCTAATGAAAAATGTCGTTTCAGGAAAGGTTCCTGAGTCTTCCGAAGCCACCCGTTTCGATTGCCTTTGGTAGCAGGAGTAGCTCAAGGTCGAAAAAAACTTTAAAGATATGTACCTCTTACAGTCTCTCAAGGTTTTCCAGGCAACGGAGAGAGCTTGTCCTTAGCTGAAAACGTGGAACAGCACAGGTCAGTGACGCGAAATCGGGGTTTCTGCTGCTTTTCCGGTAGCTAGTTAGTGATTTTGTGAGAGGTCCGAGCCACCCACTCTGAGCAATCATTTTCTGGGAATGGGGAAAGTTCCATCTCCGGTCCTGCGCTCGTAGCAATGGTTGAGGGGAACAAACGAATCTGTCTCCCTTTAGAGGTGCACAATGGAAAACCCTCATTCGGATACGCTGTAAACCCTAAAGAGCAAGGGCCAGGCATGGCCCGACTGGCCTAGCTAGTCGTATCATTTTGGTAATTTGAAACAATGACGATTCTTGTAGTTTACCTGACACCATGCATCAGCTCATTGCTGATTTGAGCGTTACAGAATCCTTATAGTTTTGAACACGGTTAACGTTCCTAGTACAATGGTCATCCCTCCTATGATCAACTTGAGGTATTTGCTTTCCAGCTTTCTTACAATAAGCGCAGCTAGAGGGGTTGAAAACGCAACGCCAATTGCCAATGCGATCCCTAATAACCAGTCTATGGGCTTCCCATAAAGCAGGTACGTCAGCAAAGCGGCGATACACGTGACACCTTCGGCTAGGGAAGTAATTCCAATAGCGGCACGTGCGTCCACCCCCGTCAAGATCTGTCCTCCGGTAACGATAGGTCCATATCCTCCTCCACTTAATCCTTTATTGAAGGAAGCTATTGAGCCGAGGAATAGCAGTCTGAGCCAGGAAAAATCACGGTCTTTCTCATGAGTGACTAAGACCACAATGCCCACGACAGCGACAAGTGTGCCGATATACAAGTTTAGCGCAAACTTCGATATTTTAAGTGCAAAGAAGACTGCAACTACGGACCCCAGTAGACCGAAAACTGCAAGTGCCGAGCCAACCTTAAAGTCTTTGCTTCCAACTGACATATTAACATTCTTGAATTGATGGTGAAAGAAAACCGCTAGGAAGTCTCCCACAAGCTGTGAGGCTATAACTGCTGGAACGACCTGAAGAGCGTCGAAGCCCAATACAAGCAGTGCCGGAGTCAAAATGGTTCCGTAGCCCATTCCAAACGCGGCATCAACCAACTCAAGCGCAAATGCTAGAGTGCTTATGGAAACGTAATCCAAGAAAGTCATGGTACACACGGGACTGTTCCTGCCGAACGAGGATCGTGGATTCCAGGGAGCTGGAGGGAAACATGGTCCAA
>JABXJY010000165.1 GCA_013375385.1 Desulfobacterales bacterium | reverse complement strand
GCCTAAGGTCCCTTGCCCTGTTAGACCTCATGAGTGAGCTTGTTTTAGTCATTCCTCACAGCCTGGTATTGTTCTGGAAACAGTAACCGATAGAGAACCGGAGAAAGGATCTGGTTATGGAGTGCCCACAGTGCGGAAAGAGCCATGACAGGGTGATAGATTCAAGGCTCGCTCGAGATGGCATCACCGTCAGACGTCGCAGGCAGTGTCTGGCCTGCTCTGGGAGGTTCACCACCTATGAAGCCACCGAAGAGCAGCTTCTACCCTTTCTAATAGGCAAGAACACCGGACAGGGAGCTACCACAGCAAATCTCAGGGCCGTGCTCTCCTTTCTGTCAGAGACCGTAAGGATCCTGTCAAAGGAGACCGAAAGGCTCATCAAGAGAATAGAGAAAACTGAAAAGGCACAGGCAGCTGAACAGTTACAAAAGAAGGCTCGTCAGAGAAAGGCTGCCAGGCGTCGGGCACAATCACTGATGATGACCGACACAGTGCTCAGGACAATCAACAGACACAGAAGGGGCATTGCCATCTCAAGGCTCACAGATAAGACACGATTTGATGCCAAGAGAATCCACACTATTGTCTTTGAGTTGAGGAAGCAGGGAAAAATCAAGAGCCTCCGCAGGGGTTTCTACGTAAAGGCATGACTCTAATCCTGCACACCCGATAAAAAGGATGGTATTGAGCCATCCGCATATCTTCCACCTTATTTGACTTCAGCCCAATTTATTCCGGAAAAGATGACGAAGAAACGGTGTTAAGAGGTATTCGTCTTGGGAAGGGAAAGCATGAAGGTAGCGGTAAGGGCGATGAAAATGGAGATTAGAAACACGATGAAGACGAGCTGATAGGCTTGGAGGGGGTAAGCGCCTGAATCCAGGCGTCCGACCTTGTCCAGTACGAAGCCGGTAAGTGGCTGATATAGCGCCGTGGCCAGGAAAGCGGCGGGATTGATGAGACCTACCGCGGTCCCCGTAAGCCAGGGGGGAAAGAGCTCTTTGGTTATGGTCATAAATACTGTGAGATATCCCCCTCCCAAGAGACCCAAGATCAAAAAGAGAGGTATGACGAGGAGGTAAGAGGATCGACCGCCGAAGAGAAGTAAAATGCTCCAACATGAGATACTCAGGCCCATGGAACCAATAACTACACCCTTCCGGTTTAGGGCAAATCTATCGATCAAAAGACCAAGTACCGGGGCCCCCACGGCAAAGCCGAAGGGAATTACCATGAGCAATCCCCCGGCTTTGACCCGGCTTAATCCATAAGCATCCATCAAATACGGTACGGCCCACAGACCCTGAAAAGTCAGAGAAACACCGCCGCTGAAGAACAAGGCCAAGGTTATCATCCAGAAGTTGAGACTCCTGAAGATAAGACCGAGACGGTTGAAGGTCCTCATATCTTCAGAGGGTCTGGAGGCTACGGGCTGTGATTGAGCCGCTTCAATTTCCACGGGTGGCCATCCCTTATCTTCAGGCCTGTCTCTCACCACGGCCCAGCAGATCAAGGCCAAAAATAAGGAAAAAGCCCCGAGGAGCACAAAAGAGATTCGCCAGCCCAAAAGGAGCACCAGGTAGGTCAGAGGTAGAGCAGCTGAAAGGCCACCCAGGCCGGTAATGGCAAGCAAGATACCGGTGAGGCTCGCAAACTCACTGGCTCGAAACCATCTGGAGAAGATCTTCAAGCTTGGGACGAAGACGCCGCCTACACCTGCGCCGATGAGGGCTCGCCCCAGTGTGGACATGGCCGCGTTGCTCGCGGTTCCGAATATCAACCCACCGGCGGCGGCGATGATGGTAAAGATGGTGACCACCATTCTTGGACCGATGCTATCCGACAGTATCCCCACTGGAGGCTGCACGGCGGAGTAGAGATAAAAATAGGAGGAGGCTATCAGGCCCAAGACTGTGGCATCAGCGCTAAATGCCTGAGCTAAATCTCGGGCAATGACCGTGGGCGCGACTCGATGCAGGCAGGTCAGGAAATAGATGGTCCCCAGAATCCCAAAAATGAACCAACGATATTTTTCAGTGGCATTCGTTTCCATTCTTTGTTAAACCCGCATTGCCCCTCACCTCTAGCCGAGTTTTTGCAGAAATTGCCGCCAGCTACCATCCCCAAGCCTAAACCGCTATCTTTTAATCACTTCGGACAAATTGAGTTTCAGCCCAATCAGGGTTAGATTATCTGTTATGGTAGATACCTTTAGACATTATGAGGGCTGGTTGCCCTCTGGGATAATACTCCTCCTGAGTCCCGAGCACCTCAAAACCGGCCTTCTGGAAAAAGGAATGGGCCACATCATTGTCTTTGGCGGTATGGAGTAAGAGTGTAATGAGGCCAAGCCTGCTAGCAAGGTTCTCTATATGGTTGAGCAGGGCAGAACCGACCCCACTCCTCTGATATTTGGGGATCACTGCTATAGCCAGTATCTCTCCACTGAGAACAGAAAGCATGGCAAAGCCCAATGGATGCCCATTTTTGACATACGTGACAGTAATTATGCCTGAATTTACAAACCACTGGGGTACAGTCTCACCATAGTCACCAAACGTGGAGAAAACCTCGCTTGAAAGCCTGCCAATAAAACCACAATCATCCTCAATTGCTAGACGAATGAAGTCCCCTTGTTTCGCATATCTTCTTTCTTCTTTCTTTCTCACCATCAAAAAATCCAGCGGTTCTTAGCGGTCCCAGATCTCTTCGCTGCGAAAATCGGCTACAGGCTTTCCCTTCGCCCTATCTAAATCTTCTATCCATTCTTTGACGCGGTCTTTCCCGTAGGCCTCCTCCCATGCACCCACAATGGTATCAACAGGGATATCATGGTAGGTCCCATGAAACGTCACGTATTCCATGAATTGTTTTCTTTCAAGGTTATATGGATGAAAAATCGAGTCTTCACGGCCGTTGAATTCAAGGGGGAGAACCTTATGTCTTTGGCAGAGCTCTGAGTTGAATGCCGGCGTTGCCTTTACCCATTTGCCATCCAGGCAAAACTCGGTGAAACCATGGTAGACAAACAGATTCGATCCGATAAACTCCAGGAGTTGTTTGGTGGCGAGGTGATTGCGAACGTCGGCAAAACCGACTCGTGATGGGATTTTGCACGCCCGTCCGAGGGCACAGAGAAGAGAGGCTTTACACACACAGTAGCCCCGGCCGCTCTTCAGCACATTGCTTGCACGGTAGTGCCCCGGAAGATAAAAGGGATAATATGGGTCATACCAGATACCGTCCCGCACCGCATAATATAGTTTTACGGCCTGCTCTATCGGGTCTTTGCTGTCGCCAATCGTATCCCTCGCATAATGGATGATCAGTTCGTGATCACTATCGATAATCGCCGTTGGTACCAGATATTTTCTGGGTATCTTTTCCACCCTCTTTCCCTTTCAACACGCTTCCTGTGATTTGGCAAGAAACCATTTTGCAGGCTTAGGACTATACTGTAAAGGGGGTGGGGGGTCAAGGGGTAAAGAACCACCATATGTTGAGACACTTTCATGTTTGACACACAAGCGGCTTTGCCCTATAATGTCCTCACAAGTGAGTTCTTATGATCGAGAAGGTATGCTATTGCCAATAGCCGAACAGGCTCCACGGTGCACAGGAGAGAGGGGGGTGATGAATATGGCCACGTCGAATTTAGTTGAAAAAGCGAGAGCAATGCGTGAATCTTACAAGGCCAAGGCCGAAAGAGATCCAGTGCAGATGATCGGTCAGGAGGCTGCGCAGTCCTTCAACATGCTGTTGGATGAGTCCAGGAAGAGGTATCCCGAGAGCCAGTTGATCAAGGAGATGCGTCCTGTTAACCCGGGACAAACCCAGTTGGCTGGCCTTTTGGCCAAGGTAGATTTACTCGAAGATTCCCTCAAGGCTGGAGAATCTTCATAGGCATCCCAGTCCATGCATTTGCCGGCACAACTGGAAGGTGGGTTGCAGGTCTTGCATGCAGATCAAGGTAAACATTGCGGGGGTCTGGCAAAGAACAGCGTCGATTTTGGCTGGCACCGTGGCCCGAGGAAGCACGTATGAGAGGAGCTCTCCTGACTAAGACACTCTATTTCCTCCTTATCGTATTACTGGCAGGCGGTTGGGTGCACGCGATGATTCAGAAATTCTATGCAGATTCTCTCGGGGTTTTACGTGCGGCTCTACCGGGCCAGATAATGAGCTGGACCGCGGAACCGGAGGACCGCTTTTTCGACGATGAAACCATTTTCGACTATATCGACGGCGCAGGTGAGGTCTACAGGGCCTACAACATGCGCACGTGCCTTTCCCGTCGCTACATCGCTCCCAAAGGTCCCCCAATCACGATGGACATCTTCGATATGGGCTCTTCGGAAGATGCTTTTGGGGTCTTCACCCACGACCAGGACGGAGAGGTGCTGGACGTGGGACAGGGTGCCCTTTACCGGTCTGGCTGGCTGAGCTTCTGGAAAGACCGGTTCTTTGTCTCCATTTACGCGGAAGATGAAACGGCCGCTGCCAAAGAAGCTGTCAAGAGCATGGGCGAGGTGGTGGCTTCGCTCATTACGGCACAGGGCCCCAAGCCCCGGATCCTTTTGCAGCTGCCGCCGGAGGGACTTAAGCCCCAGAGTATTCGATACTTGCATCACCACATTGTGCTGAACTACCACTTCTATCTTTCAAACGAAAACATCCTGAACCTTGGGCCTCAGACGGATGCTGCCCTTGCCGGGTACCAGGGGGGTGAGGAATATGCCCAGCTGCTTCTGGTCATCTATCCCAGTGCGGGAAAGGCGGCAAAAGCGTTGGCAGGCTTCTTAAGGCATTACCTTCCTGAGGCAGACTCAACAGGCGTGGTCTTGCTGGAAAACAAAAAGTGGTCTGGCGCTGCTGTGAAGGGTAAGCTGTTGGCGGTTGTTTTGGAGGCAGACAGCCGCCGGCTTGCCAAGAGCCTTCTAAAAAGAGCAACAAGAGTCCCTTGTCAAGATTAGTCATGGTCAAGGCTAACCACAAAGGATGGTGAGGGGGTAGAGGAGGGGAAAGACGGAGTTTAGTCATATGGTAGAGGAGAAAAAGGTTATTACACGGCGTGATTTTATACGCTCCAGCTCATGTGTGGCCATGGGAAGTCTCATGGGACTGCCGCTGTTGGAGAATCCCTCCGGCAAGAAGTCCGGAAAGAGCAGGGTGGTGTTGGTACGGGACAAAGGTGTCCTCGACGGCCAAGGGATGCCCAAGCCCGGCATTTTACAGAAAATGGTGGACCAGTGCGTAACTGCCCTCCTCGATGCACCTGATCCCACGTCGGCCTGGAAGCAGTTGATCAGTCCCAGTGATATAGTCGGCATCAAGAGCAACGTCTGGCACTATCTCCCCACCCCGAAGGCGCTTGAGGCCGGTATCCGAAAGCGCCTGGTTGATGTGGGTGTTAAGAAGGAAAACATGGCTGCCGATGATCGGGGAGTGCTGCGGAACGCCATCTTCAAGCGGTCCACGGCTCTGATCAATGTGCGGCCCATGCGTACCCACCACTGGTCCGGCCTTGGTACCCTCATCAAGAACTACATCATGTTTGTCCCGAGTGCCTGGAAGTATCATGGCAATGCCTGCGAGAACCTGGGTTCTATCTGGCAGCTGCCCCATGTAATGGGCAAAACCCGACTCAACATCCTGGTTATGCTGACGCCGCTATTTCACGGCATCGGGCCTCACCACTTCAGCCGCCAGCACACGTGGCGCTACTGCGGCCTGATCGTGAGCACCGATCCGGTGGCCGCCGATGCCACGGGCGCCCGGATCATCCAGGCCAAACGAGATGCCTTCTTCGGGACGGGAAGGCCCATCAGCCCACCGCCTCTGCACATTGCGGCGGCCGACACCCGATTCCGGCTGGGCAACAGCCACCCGGACCGAATCCAGCTTATCAAGCTGGGCTGGGAAGAGGACGTCCTGATCTAGGAGGCCCCAAGTCTGCTTTTGACTCATGTGTGAATCGTAGGCTCAGACCTGTCACCATGCCTTCCCTCAATGACCGAGATAATCCTGACTTACTCTTATAAAATGTCAAGGCTTGACCTCTTTGTCAGTCCTGTAACTTTCCAAAACAACGTATTTTGTTTACAATACCCCAGTATCTGCACTCCCCTAATTCACAAGCCCTTTTCCAATCAGAACAAGCCTTTTTCATATTCCCTAA
>JABXJY010000164.1 GCA_013375385.1 Desulfobacterales bacterium | reverse complement strand
CCAACCATTATCCCTAAGGAAAATACCCAGGCCAAAATAAACAGAAGGCTGATAGATGATAACAGGAAGGAACTGAAAGTGAATTGAAAGGTATATCTCTTTTTTTCCTTCTTTGGAGACGATCTTCTGTTAACCATTGTTTCGCGCCTACATTACTTCTGGGGCACTGACCCCTAAGAGGCTAAGACCATTTTTGATTAAGATCTTTATACCTAAGGATAAGAAAAGCCTCGCCTGGCTTAAGGTTCTATCATCGCTAACGATCCTATGCCTGTTGTAATATCTGTGAAAGCTACCGGCCAGTTCTGTTAAGTAATACGTCAGCCGGTGAGGTCCTAAGTCACCGGCAATTTCTTCGATAAGGGAAGGAAATTCAGCCATTTTTCTTATCAGGTCAATTTCTTCATCAAGGACCAATCTTAGAAGTATTGAATCAGGCTCTTCAGGGAGGTGAATATTCTCCCTGGCTGCCTTTTTAAAAACGCTGCAGACCCTGGCGTGGGCATATTGGACATAATATACTGGATTTTCGCTATCCTTTCTCTTAACCAGGTCTATGTGAAAATCAAGGGGGGAGGTATGGTCTTTACTCAGAAAAACAAACCGCACTGCATCCACTCCAACCTGATCCACAAGCTCTTTCAAGGTGACGTACCTGCCTGATCTCTTGGACATCCTCACTTCAGCTCCCCTTTCCCAAAGCTTGACGAGTTGGATTAAGAGAACCTCAAGCCAATCCTGCTGGATTCCTTCTGCCTCGAGGGCGGCCTTGACTCTGGTTATATAGCCGTGGTGATCTGCTCCCCAGATATTTATTACCCTCTTAAACCCCCTTTTCCATTTATCAAGATGGTATGATATATCTGAGGCGAAATAGGTAAATTCCCCATCTTTCTTTCGAACAACCCTGTCTTTATCGTCACCAAAAAGGGAGGTTCTGATCCAAGATGCACCATCCTTCTCAAAAAGCATGCCTCTTTTTTCAATCAATTTGATTGCACGATCGATTTTGCCTGAGGAGTAAAGATCGCTCTCCTTATACCAGAGATCAAAAGTTACCCCGAAATTGGCCAGGTCTTCCTTTATCTCCTTTAGAATCTTATCCTTACCCAGCTCAGACAATAAATCTATGGCCTCATGAGGAGCAAGACTCTCTAATTGTGTCTCCTTGGCAATCTCAACGGCCAACTCCTGGATATAATCTCCCTGATAACCATCTAAAGGGAATGGATAGGAGGGATCAGGGAATTGCTTCCACCTGCTGTAAATGGATTCACCAAGCATCTTAATCTGGTGGCCTGCATCATTTATATAGAACTCCCTCTTCACATCATAACCACTAAAGTCTAAAACCCGACAGAGGGTGTCTCCTAAAGCTGCACCACGACCATGGCCAAGGTGGAGAGGGCCGGTAGGGTTGGCACTGACAAACTCTACCATTATTTTTTCCCCTCTTCCGATGGAGCTGCGGCCATAATCATCCCTCAGATTAATAATGTGAGAAAGGAGATCATACCATTGCCCTGGCGCTATGAAGAAATTTATGAAACCAGTACCACCTATCCCGGCCTTCAGGATGAAGTGGTCATGATCTACTAAGTGCCGGATAATTATCTCAGCTATGTTCCGAGGAGAACTCTTCTGCTCTCCAGCAAGGGTCATTGGGACGTTAGTGGCAAAATGTCCATGATCTGGGTTGTTGGGAACCTCGACGACAAACTCTGGTATTGGCATCTGTTTTAGAAAACCTTTCCTAAAACAGAGGTCCAAGGTATCTTTAAGAATCTTGGCCAGCTTTTTTTTCATTAACATATTGCTGTCTGTTTCTGCTCCCAATGGGGCAAAGGACCTCGTGCCTCCCTTATCCGCCAGAGAGACACGTCAAGATAACAATTGTTACTCTGTTAGGTAATACATCCATGATAGTCTAGAAAAATAGCCGATAACAAATCTAATATCAAGAACTATGTAGAAGGCCCGTCTACTTCAAAGGGGTATGGGCTAAAGACCCACTATCGCTATTCTTGGCTGATTATGGTATTAAAGACCAAAAAGGGTAGGTATAAGCATGCACGTTTTTCTCCAGGGTCAGATTGAAAGAATTACATACACCAATGATGAAAACGGTTACACCGTTGCCAGGGTGAAGGTATCTGGCCACAAGGATCTCGTGACAGTAGTAGGTACTCTTCTAATCCCCATTCCCGGGGAAGTTATTGAAATGAAGGGTAACTGGACGAATCATCCGAGATACGGAGAGCAGTTCAAGGTGGAGTACTATAAATCCCTAGTACCGGCTTCTGTTTACGGAATTGAAAAATACCTTGGCTCTGGTCTCATCAAAGGCATTGGTCCTATTATGGCAAGGCGGATCGTTGAAAAATTCGGCAGAAAGACCCTCGATGTCATCGAAAAGGAGATTGAGAAACTGGCTGAGGTAGATGGTATTGGCAAGAAGCGTATCGGAATGATCAAAAAGGCCTGGGAGGATCAGAAAGAGATCAGAGAGGTGATGATCTTCCTCCAAACACACGGTGTAGGTTC
The DNA here is from genome assembly GCA_013375385.1 of Desulfobacterales bacterium. GTDB lineage: Bacteria > Desulfobacterota > DSM-4660 > Desulfatiglandales > B25-G16 > JABXJZ01. Next base: position 3,660 of record JABXJY010000164.1, on the reverse strand, counting down.
AGGCTATGCAACGAAGATATTTAAACAATACGGAAACCGATCAATAAAGGTGGTGAAGGAAAACCCATACCGCCTGGCAACAGACATTTTCGGCATCGGCTTTCTTACTGCCGATCGTATCGCGGAGAAACTGGGATTTGCTCGAGATTCTGAATTAAGGGCAGAGGCAGGTATACTCTATGTCCTTCACCAACTCGCTGATGAGGGTCATGTCTACTGCCCTTATGAACTGCTTGTGAAGAGGTGTCAGGAGGTTCTCGGGGTGGATCGAGAGGTCACTGTCAAGGCACTTGGTGCCATCGCAGCGGACAAAATGATTGTCATCGAAGACCTGAAGGAGGATATTGAGCATTTCGGAGAAAAGGACAAGGCGGTTTATCTTTCCAAGTTTCACCTCTCTGAGACCAGCATTGTCACCCGGATGAAAACCCTGATAAACTCACCCAAATCGATACGGAAGATCGATTCGGACAGAGCCATAGACTGGGTACAAAGGCAACTTGCCATCACCCTGGCAAAAAGACAGGTGGAGGCTATAAGATGTGCTGTTGAAAGTAAGGTAATGATAATCACTGGCGGCCCTGGCACAGGCAAAACCACAATCATCAATGCTATTCTCAAGATCTTTTTAAAGCTCGGGGTGAAAATCATGTTGGCCGCCCCCACAGGCAGGGCTGCAAAGCGGATGAGCGAGGCTACCGGTCATGATGCCAAGACCATTCACCGAATGCTGGAGTACAGCATTCAGAAGGGCGGATTCCAGAAAAACGAAGAGAAACCGCTGGATTGCGATTTGCTAGTAGTGGATGAGGCCTCTATGATTGATACAATCCTGATGCATCACCTTCTGAAGGCCATTCCTCCTAGGGCTACCTTCATCCTCGTAGGAGATGTAAACCAGCTTCCCTCTGTTGGGGCTGGAAACGTCCTCAAAGACATCATCGCATCCGGCCGAGTGCAGGTAGTGGAGCTGAACGAGATTTTCCGTCAGGCCAAGGAAAGCCTGATTATCGTCAATGCTCACAAGATCAATAGTGGTCTGCTTCCTTCATTCAAATCCTCCGGGCAGAAACTGGATGATTTCTATTTCATTGAACAGGAAGACCCCGAAGAGGTACTTGGAATCATACTGGAGCTCACCAAGGAACGGATACCTCGCCGGTTTGGATTTGATCCTGTTGACGACATTCAAGTGCTCACGCCTATGCATAGGGGCGTCGTGGGGGCCGGGAACCTCAATGTGGAACTGCAGAAGGTGCTGAATCCAGTCAAAAATGAGGTCTTCAGAGGGGGGTTTAGTTTCAGGGTTAACGACAAAGTCATGCAGGTCAAGAACAATTATGATAAGGAGGTCTTTAACGGTGACATCGGAAGAATCACCTGTATCGACCCTGAGGTCCAAGAGATTACTATTTCTTTCGATGGACGAGATGTTGCTTATGATTACACAGACCTAGACGAGATCGTTTTGGCCTATGCGGTGTCAGTTCACAAATCTCAGGGCTCTGAATACCCGGCCGTGGTCATGCCCATCCTTACCCAGCATTATGTACTTTTGCAACGCAACCTGGTTTACACAGCCGTGACCAGAGGCAGGAATTTGGTTGTAATGGTTGGCACGATCAAGGCACTGGCGATCGGGGTCAATAACGATAAGACGCAGAAACGATATACCTCTTTGAGGCAAAAGCTGAGCTGATCATTTGTAACTGTTTGCACTCATGTCTAAGCAGAGTTGGGCTAATTTCCTCTACTCAGCCCCTGCCCCATATGGGCCCAACGGCTACGATCCTTCATTCCACTAAGTTGACCTCTCAATATCCCTCAAATATCTCCACCGGCGGGCAGTTCATTTCTTACGTCTTCACCATCGATACGAACTTTCATTTAATAGGACCAGAGTATAGGATAAAGTCCCTTGCGTGTCGATGAAAGGGTGCCACAAGTACCTAGCCAAGGGTCAACCATTCTATCAGTTTTAAAAGATCGGTTCCTGAAGCCTCCAATACAGCTCTCAGATTTTCCATAGCCTCACAACTCTATTCACTAATACCTCCTTCAAGAGATTCTCCTGAGCAGGATCAATTGGCAATTGCCCTGATGCAAAAACAAGATTTTCTGTGTCGATCTCCTGGCAATATGGTCCGGGTGCCTTAGGCGCTTTGTCAGAGTAGATGACTCTTCTTATAATGCGCCTCTTTACTGTTCTGTTACGTCGCCTCTCATTCCTCTGTCAAGAAAACCTCTTTTAATTTCATCAAATATATGCCCAAGATTTTGAGGTCGATTCTGTTTCATTCCTCCCATACCGGGGATTTGTTTTCTGATAATCTATTGGTAAAACTATGGTAACTTCATTATACTATATGCTATATGGGGTCGCGTTAGTAGATCATTGTTCCGCCGCAGGTCCGCCCCAGCCCCTTTTGACAAAGACGGGAGTGAGGTATGAGCTCAGCAAATAAAAGTAGAGTCCCAACTAATGATCAGTGCTATCGGCTGTTAGAAAGATATAACGTTCCCGATCATATTATTCAGCACAGCGAGATGGTTTGTAAGGTTGCAGTTTTCTTAGCTGATAAGCTGGATAAGCAGGGGGAGACTCTCAGCACACCTGAGATTGAGGCAGCGGCGCTTTTACACGATATGACAAAGATGGAAGGCTTGAAGACGGGCCAAAGCCATGCCAAAACCTGTAAGGAGCTTCTTGCAAAACTCGGTTTCAAGAGGATTGGTGAAATCGTGGCCGAGCATGTGAAGTTACGAGAAGGACGAAATTCCCAGCCATTATCTGAAGAGGAGATTATTAATTATTCAGATAAGAGGGTGATGCATACCAGAGTTGTACCTCTTGCAGAGCGATTTGCGGATTTATGGGAACGGTATGGAGCTAAAGGTTTGGATAAGGATGCAGCTAAGAGAATAACTCAACTTGAACATGAAACCTATGACCTTGAGAATAAGATTTTCTCTAAATTGGATTTCACTCCCGAAGAGATCTTAGATTTGATAGATAGGGCCTTTGGCAAGACCAAAATAAAGACACATACCTGCGTGACTAAAGCTTGAGAAGGTACTTTCGCATGCCATTGCATGTTGAAACAGTTGCCATCCTCAACCAGGTGGCGACATTTGTTATTTTGCCTTAAAGTCAGGGGCGCCTTTCGCCTTGCAGGCCGTGACGGGCTCCGTCCGTATTGTCCTTAAACACGTTCTCTGTTTGGAGGAGACGGAATCTGAAAATGAATTCAACTGCCGGCCAGCCTTTTGGCTATGTCAGTGGCTTGAGCAATGATGCCGTCAAACAGTTCCTTCACCGTGGGGATACCATGAACCATGCCCACACCCTGTCCGCAGGAGATAATGCCCACATTCAGGTCCCCCTTGTCGTACATCATCTTGGCCTTTTCGCCGGCGACGACGTTGAGAATTTCGGATAAATCGGCCTGGGCAGCCTCAAGCTCTGCACATCTATTGGCCGCGGCATTGACCCAAACCCTGTGGGTGGCCCCGATGGAGCGCATAATCAACATGGTGTCCAGCTCACTGGCCTTGACCAGGGCTTTTTTCAAATTCTCATGGATGGGCGCCTCCTGGGTAGCGAGCAAACGGGTGCCGATAATCACGCCCTGGGCCCCTAAGGCCAATACGGCCAGAAAT
>JABXJY010000163.1 GCA_013375385.1 Desulfobacterales bacterium | reverse complement strand
TCTTGAAAGCCCTTTTCTTCTTGTTGCCTGCAGCCCATATGAGATGTTCTAAATTCTCTTCTGGCATATCATCAAGGATCAAGAAGCCCTCTTTCTGGGCCTCATCCACAACTTTCTCTCCTCTCTCAGTCCTGGTAATAATGGTGTTCATATCAGGACGACCCTCCAGTACGCCCACAGATATGTCGGAGAACTCGGCGGTCATATCAATGCAGTAGCTACAGGTGTCAGGAACCAGCTCTCTGATCTCATCTAAGGCTATCTCCATCTTTCCATTATCGGTATATACCTCCATTATCTCAGCCGGTGGGGGAGGGATGTCAACCTTTGTCATCCTACTCACATCTATACGTTCTGAGATAAAGGCATCAAATTCCCTGAAATCAATGGCCCATGTGCAGAATAGACCCACCACCAGACTTACAGGATCAGAGAAATCCTTATCCCCCATTGGATTGGATCGCATCTGAGCCATGGCCAGAACCTGACAGGGGGTGCCTACTACACCTATCTGGTTATGGCCTTCACTGATGGCCTGATTAAGTGCAGAAAGCGTTGGTGAAGCTGTGTACTTGGAGGAGGAGCATCCTAAGATATCATCAGGACTCAGGGCCAGGCGTGGTACCGGGAGTAACCCCTCCCTATCGGTGAGTACAGCTGCAGTTATATAACCCTTATTCAGGGCAAAGCTCATCAGGGCAGATACAGTCCCCCCTGCCTGAAAGGTACCACCAGAGAGTTCTCCACCTGCCTTGGATATCTTTACCGAACGATGAAATCCCAGAGGATCCTTCTCATATGGTCTGCCAAAAAACCTCTCTGATAGGTCGTCCAGATCCACCTCAACCTTCGGGCAATATGCCCAGCATCTGCCTCGGGTAAGGTTACAGGGAAACAAGATTGCTGTCTTCCCCCTGTAAGACCTAAAGTATGGACAGAGATAGGTACATGCCCCACATCCAATGCATAGGTTCTTCTTCAACACATCTTCTAACAATTCATTCGCTCCAAAGATCTTCATATCGAAACCTCCTGGTCTTGTTTACCCCACTTCTCCAGCCACTTTTCCTTGGCCTCAAGGTTGAGTGCATACAGGGGCCACTCTCCGTTCAGGGCCTGCACTGCCTGCGACATGGGCTTGTGAAAAAGCTCCACATCTGCGGTTGTAGAGTAATACGCGCTATGTCCCGTAAGAATAACATTGGGCATTTTGATGAGCGGGTTATCCGGGGATATAGGCTCATCCACGGTTACATCAATCCCTGCCCCAGCCATGAGGCCTTCGTGCAGGGCCCGGATGAGTGCCTCCTGATCCACACATCCTCCCCTGGCAGTATTGACAAAGTAACAGGTTGGCTTCATCTTTTTGAACTCTTCATACCCGATCATACTGCTTGTCTCCGTGGTAAGGGGCGTATGGAGGCTGATGAAATCCGATTCCCTGAGGAGTATATCCAGGTCTACCGGCTTCACTCCACGGCTCTCCATGACTGCATCAAGCACGTATGGGTCATAGGCCATAACCCTCATTCCAAGCCCCCTGGCCTTGAGGGCTGTAGCCGTACCTATCTTCCCCAGACCCACGATGCCGAGGGTCTGGCCACGCATCCGGAACATAGGATAAAGGATCTCCCCCAATACCTCCCTATTCTTAGTAAAACTGAGGTGCCGTTCCTTTACCGCCTTATCTGCCTGGAGAAGCTTGTGACCGAGGGCCAGCATCAAGGTTATGGCCAGCCCCGAAACCTCGTCAATACAGTAGTCAGGGACATTGGTAACCACTATCCCACACTCGGTAGCCGCCTCTAAGTCTACCGTTTCAAAGCCTACGGCGATACCTGCAACGATGCGACAGTTTACAAGGGCTTGGAGTACTCGCCGGGTGAATGGTTGATACGTGACAACACCTATTACAGCGTCGGCATCCCTGGCGTGGCTGATAATCTCATCTTCCGTTGGCCACAACCCCTTGACCAGCGTGGCATCAAGGGGCTCCAGGAGCTTTTCTCCAAGATCCACGCCAGGTAAAGCAAAAGCATGAACTACCTTAAAGCTCATCGTCTACCTCCTTTCTCTCACGCCTTTCTCTATCTCCTCGCCTCACCGAACTCTTAGATGAAGCACATCTCACTCTCACTCCTCCGGATCTAAAACAGGATAGTTACGAATAGAAAGCAATGTTTCTCTGAATTTCCTATCAGAGACAACAAACATATCGAGGCCCTTATCCCTGTTTAGCTTATCGGCGAATGAAACCTGGAAGGCATCCAGTGTTCTTAAATAGAGGAATAATTGGTCCTTCAGGAAAAGCCTCAGGGCATCCTTGAATATTCTTCTGTTGAAAGCAACAACTTCGATCCGTCTTCTTGTCAAATCTCTAAAAAAGGCGGCCCTGGCAATACTTACATCCTCTGGAAGAAGCTCCTTCTCTCTGGCCTTCCTATGGAGTGCTGAAAGTAGCTCTACTATGGAAAGCTGGCTAATCCACACATCTTTTTCCTTCTGAAATAATTCATCAACCTTTTCGCTTCCCTGTTCTTTGGCATACCTCTTAACCAGGGCACTGGTGTCAATGAAGATAATCACCTTGATTCTCTCTCTTCTACTATAGCCTGAGACAAGGGGGTCTTCAGTTTTGATAGCCTATCCCTGCACAGGTTCAAAAGCTCTTCATCCCCTAAGCCTTTATGCTCTTTCTCTATGGAAGTCAATTCTGTAAGTTGTTCTTCCCGCACATCCAGATATTCCTCAATGGCCTCTGTGATCAAAGCACTCAAAGGGATGCCGTCTTCCTGTGCTGCCACTGCTGCCTTCTTAAGAAGCACCTTCTTAGATGATGGGACCTTCAGTGTAATCCGTCCCTCATCTAAACTTCGTTTAGTTACCCTCCGCATATTCCTTCCTCCATATTGAATAGACGTCTAATAGACTACTTCTTCTTGAATGGCTTGTCAACCGACTTGCAAATTCATATCAAGGACATACTTCCCGAAAGCATCAGGGAAAGAGTCTTGCATATATCTCTCACAGAGCGCACTGAGATCACTGAGGTATGACCTGAATCGCTGAGGGGGCGATTCAGGTCAACCTATCAACGCTTCGCTAAGGCATGAAGGCTGCTCCGTTCAGACAAACGCGGCTATATCTCCCTACCCTCCCGCCCCTTCAGGGGCTGAGGGTTGGCCTGATTATTTCCTCTCAAAAAAATCAGGCCAAGAAAAATTCATCTCTCAGTGACCTCCGTGAGCTCGAGCGATCCCCTAGCGGGGAAGCGGGCGAGAGAAATCCAGATCAATCATTTGACTAACAAAGCTTAATTACACCGTCCCCGCAGAGCGGGAGGGTTTTGGAAATCACTAAATCCATTCCCCGCCATTTTCCTAAGACGAATATCCTTATAAGGATTCCTATAACGACTCAGGCAAATTGTCAATCTTGAGTCTTTCTTTCGTCCTTCTCCGAAAGATTGATTATGAGTTTTAACCCCTTATCTGAAAAGGAAGAACGCATTGAAAAAAAACACTAGATCAATTTTAATGTGCCCCTCATCAAAAAGGGTATGAAGAGAATAATTCTCCAATCTTAGTGCCCTGGTGACTTTGTGGCTGAATAGTTGCAAAACAACTGTTGACAAAAGATGTGTAAATGGTATTAGCACAATACTGCTTCGCCGTAAGGATAAAAGAGGGAGGTTAATCATGGCTAAAGGTGAAATCCTGGAAAGGCCAGTTGCAATTCTCGGTGGGGGCGCCACCGGGCAAACCCAGGCTGCGGACTTCGCCCTCGCTGGTTACAGGGTTCGGTTATACGACTTACCGGAGTTTGCCACGAGATCTCTGGGGGAAGTCATGGAAACCCGGAAGATAGAATTGATCGGAGTACAATCCAATCTCAAGAATTTCAAGAGGGTGGGGGTCGCGGAGATTGATGTTGTAACCACCGACATATCAGAGGCAATGAAAGGTGCTGGCCTCGTCATCGTAACCATTCCGGGTGTAGGGCACGAGGCATTTTTTGAAGAGATGATTCCCCACCTTGAGGATGGACAGATCATAAGCATATTTCCGGATAACTTCGGCTCACTGGTTCTTAGGGAGATGATGCGAGAGAAGGGTTGTGATGTCGACGTGGTAATCGGGGGGTGGCATTCTGAGCCATATGGAACCAGGCTGTCAAAACCGGGAACGGTCGATTGCACGATCAGGGAGGCCAACCAGATCTATGAGGCCCTGCCAAGTAGGGACTGCGACAAATTCTTCGAGGCGTTACGAGGTGCCCCGATATTTGATGGGGTTTCGGACTTTATTCGGGCTGATACGGCCATCGGCGTTGGTTTTGCCAATGCAAATCCCCTCGTTCATGTCCCTGGCTCTATTCTCAACGTGGGGGCGATGGAGGTCTCGCAGGCAGAGGATATCCTGGCGCCGAAGGGTCAGTGGAATCTCTACAAGCACGGGATGAGTCCCTCGGTTTCAAGGGTGCAAATGGCCTTCTATCACGAGGAGCGGAAGATCATGGATGCACTGGGGCTCAAAATGGTGCCGGAGTACCCTGACAGACAATTCTTTTCGAAGTATAGCGTCATGGCATCGGAGTATTTTATCCCCTTTGGCGTGGCTACCTTATCCAGTAGCATCTACGGCCCTAACACCATCGAGGATCGGTATTTTATCGAGGATATTCCCATTGGGACTGTTGTGCGATACAACATTGCACGGGCCCTCGATGTAGAAGTCCCGGTAATAAAATCCATGATAGACCTGGGCTCCATTATATGTGAGCGAGATTTCCTTACGGAAGGAAGATCCCTTAAGAAAATGGGCCTTGAAGGTTTGAACAGAGAACAAATGATCCGCTACCTGAGGGAAGGTATAAGAGGGGATTAACAGTACAGTATGAAAGGGGAGGAGATGATGGTAATCAGGCATTATGTATATTGTGCCATATTGAATCCATTGTTATTGGATGAAGTTTATTCTTTGTACTTATTGTTAGCCCGCTTCGTCACAAAGGTGGCCAGTGAATTGCTTTATGGTCACACTTCTTCAGCCCGGAGGTTCATCAAACTAACCTGAAATCAACTCCCACGTAAATTTGTTGACAAATTATTAGGTATCATATACGATACCGCAATGAGCAAATACCAAATTGTCATTGATACCAATGTGTGGATAGCCGCCCTCCGCTCACGGCGTGGTGCTTCGTACAAATTGCTAACACTCATTGACAGCAGGCAGTTTGAAGTGAATATCTCGGTTCCACTCGTTTTGGAGTATGAGGATGCAGCGAAGCGACTCATTGGAGAGATACCACTCACAGAACGCGATATTGATGACATCTTGGATTACACATGCAGAATGGCAAATCACCGAAAAATTTTTTACCTGTGGCGACCTTTCTTGAAGGACCCCAAAGACGACATGGTGTTGGAATTGGCGGTTACCTCCCGGTGTGATTTCATTGTGACCTACAATCAAAGTGATTTTCAAGGTGTGGAACAGTTTGGATTAAGCGCCGTGACCCCGAAAGTTTTTTTGCAAATAATAGGAGTACTGCCATGAGTACAATCAGTTTGAGATTACCTGACTCCCTGCATGACAGGGTGCGCGAGTTGGCCGAAAAAGAGAGCATTTCCATTAACCAGTTAATCACGCTGGCACTGGCGGAGAAAGTCTCCGCGCTGATGACAGAAGAGTATCTTGGCAAACGAGCCAGGCGTGGAGACAGGAAACAATTTGAACGGGCAATGTTAAAAATTGCAGATATTGAACCCGAAGAGCGAGATAGAGTTTAGAAGAACCCGCTGGCTAACAGAACCTTACTGCCGAATTACACATCAGGAGCCGGAATTGTAAAGTAGAACGTCGAGCCTTTGCCGGGCTGCGATTCCACCCACATGCGGCCGCCATGTACTTCCACGATCATCTTGGCGATTGCCAATCCCACGCCTGTACCCCTGATGTCTTGATGCAGCTTACTAAACAGGCCAAAAACATAGTCTTTGTACTTGGGATCAATGCCAATGCCATTGTCCCGGACATAAATGGCCATCTCTTCGCCGTCGCGCCGGGCCCCGATCTGCACGTGTGCGTCGGGTTGGGTGCCCATGAACTTGACCGCATTGTCCACGAGGTTTTGCAGAACCTCCCTGAGCCGGGGACCGTCTCCATAGACCTCGGGTAGATCGGGAGCGATTTCGACCTGGACCCCCCGTTCTGCCACCCGCCTTGA
>JABXJY010000437.1 GCA_013375385.1 Desulfobacterales bacterium | reverse complement strand
TAACATACCGCGCCCATGCCCAGGGAGATATTTTCAATGAGCCGCAGTATACGGATACGATGCTCCACAGGAACGCCCTCTACCCCTTTGAGGTATTTGGCTACGTACTTGCCTATTGTGGGGTCTGCCAAGTCTTTTTCCGAGGGCATGGTTACCATTATCCCACCGGCGACCTCCTGGGCAAGCCTGGAGATCTCATAGGGGAATCTGGTCACATTGAGCTTGGCCACATTCGCCCACAGAGGATTGACAAAGTAAGTTCCGGAGGGCTCCTTGTGCCCCTCGTGGGCGCAGGTGAGGCTACCGCAGGCCAGGGTCTCATTGAGGTGGATCATCTCAAGGATTCGGTCCCTGATATGAGAAGCCCTGGCGGTGCCTTGATATTCCGCAATTAACTGGGTGGCGCCAACGAGCACATCACCAATCCCCGCCTTGCAGGCATAACTCTGACGGTGGTAGGCCGCAAATTTCTCGACCAGGTCCCCGGAAAAGTCATACTCCCTGTACATGAAAACACGGTCCCAGGGGACGAATACATCTTCAAACACAACCATACACTCTTGCCCGCCATAGAGGATATTGCCGGTGTCTATGTTTCCCTTTTCCATCTTCCGGGTATCGCATGACTGTCTTCCATAGATATACATGATGCCCTTGGTATCGCCGGGCACAGCAAAGGCAATGGCATAGTCTCTATCTTCCTTTCGCATTGCCCTGGTTGGCATAACGATTATCTCGTGGGAGTTTGCCGCCCCAGTCTGGTGGAGCTTGGCTCCCCGAACCTTGATGCCATCTGATTTTTCCTCCACCACATGGAGGTACTGGTCTGGGTCAGGTTGGTCGGCAGGGCGAAGGCTTCTGTCAGCCTTGGCATCTGTCATAGCACCACAACAGACGAGGTCCTCATCCTGTACATACCTGAGATACTCCAAGAACCGCTTGTTGTATTCAGTGCCATGTTTCTGGTCGGTGTCATAGGTTACCATGGAGAGGGCATTCAAGGTATCCATACCAACGCAGCGTTGAAAGCATGAGCCGGTGTAGGCACCCAGCAGGCGGCCCATCTTTGATTTCTTGACCAGGTCATCAACACTCTGGTGAATATGACAGAAGCGATTGACTTTCTTCCCTGTCAGGTGTGAGGTGGCGGTGAGCAGCGGCCCATAGTCCGGTTTTTCGGCAAGTTCGTAGGTGGCTGCAACACAATTCACCGTGGGTCTGATGATAGGGTGGTCCACGTGATTTTTGACCCGCTCCCCAAACAGGTAAATCTCAAGCTTCATCTCTCTCATGCTATCAATATATTCCTTGGCGGTTTTCATCATCTCTCCTTCCTGCCAATATTTACGGCTTCGTAAAAAGTCTTTTCACCGGTCATTGCGAGGAGCGAAGCGACGAAGCAATCTCCTGCTTTCAAGCAGTTACAGCCAATGAGATTGCTTCGCTACGCTCGCAATGACAGCACCGGCGACTTTTTACGAAAGCATC
>JABXJY010000162.1 GCA_013375385.1 Desulfobacterales bacterium | reverse complement strand
GGGTCGCGGTAGGAATGCCGGTTGCCCGGCACCCCCCGCACAGATCCGTACATGATGGCTCTCCCTCATACGGCTCCTACCTTGAGTATTTAGCGTCAAACCGCTCCCATGAAAGTGCAGCCTGTCGCACACCAGCCAATCTACTCGACACTGCTCCCCGGCCCTGAGTCCGGACAGTGGGCAACTGACCAGTGTTCCTCTTGGTTGGCGCCCTTCCCTCCACAGACTCCGCAGAAGAGACTCCTTCTTTGTTCGCCTGCTTCTTCGGTACTATGTTGCCATCCGACTTCCTAATGGCGTACACGTCAGGCATTCGGCTACTAACCTTCCCTGACCGGACTCCAGTACCATGCCCTGAAGCCACCGTTAGGACCTCCCGGTTCCCGCGCAAGGAGCTTCCACACATGCTTGGGTTCCCACGACTCCGCCGGTCGGACTGCAGCTCGCGATGTCGCTGCAACCCGTGTTGCCTTCCCCACCCGACCACAGGGTCGGCACCTGGAAACTTTTGATTTCGGAGCTCAATAGCCCGCCTGTGTGTTCCCCTGTCAACGCTTCAGCCATGGCATTACTGCCATCACCGCATGACTCGGGGCCGGTGTGGCTCGCTACGCCTTCACCGTACGACTCTTTCATTCGCTACTCCTTGCCGATTAGCCGGCGCTTTCGGTCGGGCCAAGCTAACTAGCTAATATTTCCTGAAATATAGATATGAAAAACCCTAATATTGGCCCTAAAATGGCACTTTCAAAGGCAAAAGGAGGGGTTTTTGGGAGCATATGCCCTTCCGTGAAGAGGGGACAATGCGCTCAAAGAATCTCTTGAAGGCACCCACACCCCATCTGGCCCTGGCCTTGCTCAGGAAACTAGGGTTCGGAATTTCACTGTCCAGATCATAACCTAAGAACCATAACCAGTCTAAACGGAACGGAATCGTATTCATGGGCTCTCGCTCAGAGCTCACCTTGTAGAAGACCACCAGGAAAATCATTTTGAGAATAACCGGTAGAGGCACTGATACCAAGTTGCAATCCTGTCATTGCGAGGAGTGAAGCGACGTGGCAAACTCCACAGATATTGTGTTTGCGGGGGTTATTTGGGCAACAGGCTGTAAAGATCTGACCCCAAATTTGCAAAGAGGCTGGCTATGAAAAGAAGGTGCTTATTATTCTTGACACTTTCTCTTTCTGCCGCATTTGTTGTCTCCCTGGTTTTAGTAAGAGATAAAAACTCCTTTGCACGTGATTGGAGGATCCTCGCAGATAATTTAATTAATGAATACCAAGGCAAAATCATCTCTATCGAACAGCTTAATCCCTTAATATGCTGGGCGGTCTTAGATCCTGGCTTATCGAATCAACAGGCAGTTGAAATCGCTGAAAATATCGGCAACTATATCAGAAATTCAACAGGAGGATTTAAAGGAGAGAAACCAACTGTGCATGTTTTCAAATGTAGAAAACATATTGCTGTAGCGCGACCATATGGTATGTATGGTTTGGATTATAAAGGCAAATTAGATATAGGGACCTGGGATCCTTCTATTTTTGATGGAAAATATCGGCCGTGAAGAATTAAGAGATAACGAGGTGGGACGGGGGGACATTGCTTCTAAAACAACTTGACGAAGGCTACTGAGAGGTATAAGCACATCTCAGTGCCTATTTGAAGAAATCGAAAAAAGGGCCGATTATAGTTACCAAAAATGGAAAACCGGTGGCCATCCTTTTAGGGGTGACAGATGAGGAAGAGATGGAGCGTTTGGTATTATTATTCTTCCAAATTTCAAACCGCTTTACCTCGAGGTCGACAGCAGATTAAAGAAACCGGTGGTATAGCACATGAGGATTTCTGGCAAGAAGTGGAAGTCTCTAATGAATAGCCATTGTCCCAAAACCGACCGACCTGATATTATTAAATGACGGTTGGCCATCTAACCACGAAATGAACTCGACTCCGGTGAGGTGCCACGCGCCCTACCGGAGCCGGTTATCTCAAACGTTTCTGAGGATCTTTATGAATGGTGCAATGAATTTCAACATTGCCGTGTTTCCCGGTGACGGCATCGGGATTGAGGTGACCGAAGCGGCTGTCAAAGTGCTGAAGGACGCACAACGGCTCACAGGCGGATTTTCATTCAATTATCAGGAGCTCCCCGCCGGTGCTTTTTGCTACAGGGAAACCGGCGAAGCGCTCCCCAAAGCCTCGGTCGATGAAGCCGCCAAGGCAGACGCCATTTTGCTGGGCGCCTGCGGATGGCCAGAAATCCGCTATCCGGATGGAACTGAGATCCGCCCTCAATTGGAGCTACGGTTTATCTTCGACCTGTATGCTGGCGTTCGCCCTATACGCTATTTTCCAGGCATCCCTCCCGTTCTTGCCAATAGCGGGGCCCGGCCCATCGACTTTGTGCTGATCCGGGAGTCCACAGAGGGCCTGTTTGCCTCACGGGGCACGGGGAAAAACCCCGAGGTTGCCACCGAGACCATGGTCATCACCCGGCGCACCACCGAACGGCTGATGCGCTTCGGCTACGGGCTGACCCGCTCGCGCAAGAAAAAAGGGTATCCCGGCAAACTGACCTGTGTGGACAAGGCCAACGTGTTCTCCGCCTTTGCCTTTTACCGCAATATCTACGATCAGGTCGGGCTGGAATTTCCCGATGTGGAGAAGGACTATTGCTACGTGGATGCCATGGCCCTCAACCTAGTACTCAAGCCCTGGGAATATGACGTGATGGTGATGGAAAACATGTTCGGGGACATCCTTTCCGATCTAGGAGCCGGGTTGATTGGCGGCATGGGAATGGCCCCTTCTGCCGATATCGGCGACGACCGCGCCATCTTCCAGCCCTCCCACGGCACTGCGCCAGACATCGCGGGCAAGGGGATCGCCAATCCCATTGCCATGGTGCTTTCGGCGGCGATGATGTGTTATTACCTTGGGAATAAGCGCCATAATGCCACGCTTGAGGAAGTCGCGAGGTTAATAGAAAAGGGCGTGGAAGGCTACCTGGCCCGAGGCGAAAACCTGCCTGCCGATCAAGGCGGCTCGGCGCCAACAGAGGAAATCACCGATCTCATAATTCAAGAAATGGAGGCTGACCGGCACGGGATGTAATGTGGATCAGATGTCAACAATTGACGCGACCATGGATCAGAGGGACTGCTGATGGATAAACGCAAAACGAGTAGAAAATCAGGAAAGAAAGATCTCAGTAATATTCCATTGTTAACGGGCGAATGTCCGACGATGAATAAGGTTGCCTTTGGTAGGTTAGAGGTATTTTTGGACTTTAAACAGGCTAATCATTACCTTGAAACCGTAAATCAAGGCTCATCCAAGATCTTAGTAACCACTGAGATCGACTGGTCATGGACACGAATTCTGGAGCACTTTCAAGGAGTCATTACCAATCAAGGAACTCGCGTATCCCGCGCAGCAGAAGTACTCACGCTAATGAACAAACCGGCGGTGCTGGGCACCAAGAGAGCAACAGAAATTCTCCGTTCCGGAACTCAAGCCCACATTGTATGTGATGGAAATGTGGCATTGGTATATCTCGTTGGCGAGAAGCCAAGGTGAGGCCCGCTCTCTTCGCCAAATGGTGTCCTGCGAAGAAAACTGACCCATAATGCGCGAATCAGGGGGAGGCAAAAGCATGATAGACCCGGGATTCAAAGATAAACTCGTTTTTGAAACTGCCTCGGCATCTAGGTGGCGCAACTCAATTCTGGTGATAGGCCCCCTAGTGCTGATCGGCGCCTATGCATGAGGAGGCTAACCATGACAACCTATTCTGAATTCAAGCTAGCGGCGATTCAGGCGGCTCCGGTCTACTTCGATCGTGAGGCGTCCACGAAGAAGGCTTGTGGCTTGATAGAGGAGGCAGGCGCGCGAGGCGCGACGATTGCGGCTTTCAGCGAGACATGGCTTCCCGGTTATCCGTACTTTATCATGCGTTCAAACATCGGCCGGCTTCCCTGGAAGGCTGCCGCGGAATACCTCGCAAACGCCATCGAAATTCCAAGCGCTACCACCGACCAACTCTGCGAAGCGGCTCGCCACGCGAATCTAGACCTCGTCATGGGTGTGGTCGAGCGCGACCCTCAGACGCAGGGTACTGCCTACTGCACACTTCTGTTCATCGCAAACGACGGGACCATCTTAGGGCGCCATCGTAAACTCAAGCCTACTTACAAGGAACGAGCTGTTTGGGGCGAGGGCGACGGCGCTAGCCTGACCGTCTACGAGCGGCCCTACGGCAGAATCAGCGGTCTTAACTGCTGGGAACACAACATGGTTCTTCCGGGTTACGTGCTCATGTCTCAGGGCACACAGGTCCATATCGCTGCGTGGCCCGGATCAGAGGCAAAGGCTCCGCCCGCACCGGTGTCCGTATGGGAGCGCCAGCTCCTGTTGTCCAGGGCCTTCGCTTCCCAAGCTGCCGCGTACGTCATCCTCGTAGGCGGCCTGAGCTCCCCCGAGCATTTTCCGGAGGCCTATCAGCAGTGGGCATACCCGGCTACAGGAGACAGTTGCATCATCGACCCGAGGGGCGAGGTCATTGCGGGCCCGGCTGAGGGTGAGACTATTCTCATGGCAGACGGCTCTATGGAGCACGTCTTCGCTGCCAAGGCCGCGTGCGATGTTGCTGGACACTATTCGCGACCCGACATATTTCAGCTGCGGGTACGCCGCGCCCCGCATCAACGCGTCGTTGACATGCCAGGCCCAGAATACGATGCCATCGAATCTGATTCTGAGCCTAATTCGTGACCGAGAAGGGCCCATGCAATGCTTGAGTGGAGTGAACAATTTCAGAAAAGAGACGCTTGACTAAAGGACATTCAAGCGGTTGCAGACTGAAATCATATGGCAGAGGCCGCCTAGCAAATCCTTCGAACTTGACGTTGAAAACAGTGTCGCGCAACCCAGGAAGACTGAAACGCGGTTCGAAAATCTGGTTCAGGATCTATTGTGAATTGGACATTTTATCAGGACATTATTATAATTCTACGGACATCCTGGAAAGTGCCAAAGGGAGAAAACGATGGCTGATTTTGAGACAATCGATGAGGAGTTTCTCCGATCACGAGCTGCCTTGAAGTGGGGACCCTGGGGAGAAGATGTGATCTCTCTTTCCGTGGCGGATATAGACTTCCCAGCACCTCGTGAAATCAAGGAAGGCGTTATTAGGGCAGTACAAGAAGATCGAACCCCTTATGGAGCGTACGGTGGCGACTCGGATGTGCTGGAAGTGGTTTGTGAAAAACTGAACCGGGTAAACCGGATCCCGGCAACACCTGATGATGTATACATGATTCCGGGAACCATGTTATCAATTTTCTTGGCCTGCTACTATGCTCTGAAACCGGGTGATGAGGCAGTAATTTGCCCGGCCCCTGTTTATCCGCCATTCATGGAAAACATTGAGAATGCGCAAGGCGTACCAGTCTTTAACCCCTTGGATTTTCACAATGATTTGAAGTTGGATCTGGATGACCTCAAACGCCGGATTACACCACGGACCCGTCTATTGATGGTGTCAAACCCCCATAATCCCAGTGGAAGGGTTTTCACCCGGGAGGAACTGGAGGGAATAGGTCAGATTGCAAAAGAGAACAATCTGTTTGTTTTTTCTGATGAGCTTTACGAGGACATGATATTTGAAGGGAAACATGTCAGCCTTGCATCCCTGGACGCTGATCTTTCTGAAAGAACTCTCAGTGCCTTTGGTTTTAGTAAGGCCTTTGGTATTGCTGGATTCCGAATTGCCTACATTGTCTGTCGCGGAAAGCACATGCAAGAACTCAAGAAACGGCTCCACGGAATGATCGTTCATGCTGACACCCTGGCTCAGGCTGCCGCCAAGGCCGCATTGACCAGCGGAACCCCCTGGCTCGAGAGATTGATGGCTCATCTTAGAGAAATGAGAGATTACGCGATCGAGCGGCTCTCAGCAACTCCGGGGGTCTGGTGTCCTGTTCCCCAGGCAACCCCTTTTCTCTTTCCAAACCTGGCCTCCTTTGGAATGACGAGCAAGGAGATGACCCAGCATCTCGAAGAGAACGCCAGGGTAATTGTACAAAATGGGGCCGAATTTGGTCCCCCTGGAGAAGGCCATATCCGCATAAATTTTGCCACGGCTTACCCAGTCCTCAGGGAAGCCTTTGACCGGATCGAAAAGGCCCTCGTGAAGATACGCCAAGCAAGGCTGTGAGTTCCAGGGACACCATGC
>JABXJY010000436.1 GCA_013375385.1 Desulfobacterales bacterium | reverse complement strand
GAGCCTTGTTGAGATTGCTTCGTCGCTTCGCTCCTCGCAATGACAGTGTAAAGGTTTTTATGAAACGCAACACTAGTCACTTTAGTCACTCCTCTGGTAGCACCTATAATGGTGGACCTTTCTATAGTTCCACTACCGGAGGAAGTGGTTTAAGCCGATTAATCACTGTATTAAACGAGACAGAACAGACTTCAGGGCATCTATCCTCCCAGAATAGAAATGATCTGCACCTTCAATGACCTCAAGACGGGCCTCAGGATTCCAGGTATATATCAAACTCCTTATCCGATCAACTGCTGCAATATCATCCTTGCCACCAGTTACTACTGCCTCTATCTTTGGGTTAAAGGACAAAAATGAGAAATCTAGAAAGGTGACCGGCGGAGATATCATAATCATGCCGCTGAGCATGGACTCGATGTCTGTGATCTTGGCATTCACCCATGCCCCGAATGAATAACCAGCCAGGTCAAGTTGTCTCTTTCCTCTATCATGCAGATAGCGCAAGGCAGATCTCACATCCTCCTTTTCCCCTTTTCCATGGTCATAACCCCCTTCGCTATCTCCTACACCCCTGAAATTAAATCTCAGGGTGGAAAAACCTTTATCCTGATAGATCGTAACCAATGCCTCCACTACCTGATTATACATAGTACCACCATAGAGCGGGTGAGGATGGGTGATGACAACACCCCTTTCCCCTTCCTGCATGGATAGGAGGCCTTCAATAGAAAGGCCTTTAGAGTGGAAACTCATCTTTTCTTCTGTCATAGAAGATCCTGGCCCCGTGTTCCTGCCGGTTTAGTCTACGCGGCTAAATCTTTTAAAGAGATTATCCATCTCCTTCCTTAGCCTTTCTGGCACCAGAGAAAGATCCTTATCCGATAAAATGGCAAATGTGGCCTCTGCTCTGACCAGGGTATTTTTGTCCTCATCTTGAATCAATCCGCTGGCCTTGCATAAACGCCTCTTTCCCCCCTCTATCATCTTACCCTTAACGGCCAGTAACCTATACAATGGAACAGGCCTGATGTACTTTATCTTCATACGTCTCGTAACAAAAAAAATCCTCCTAAAATATATCACAGTCCACGACATGACCTCATCTAAAAGGGTTGATACAATCCCGCCGTGAGCCATATTTTCCCACCCCTCGTAGTTTTTTTCCAGGGTTATATCTGAACAAACATACTCCCCAAGCCTATAAAAACTTAGATTAAGCCCTACTGGGTTTGCAGTTCCACAGGCAAAACAATTGTAACCTTGCAGTTTAGGGATACTCTCTATAATTTCATCCACCTTAAAAGACCTTTACCCAACAGGGTTTACCCTTCCCAGAATAGTGTACCAAATCATATCATGATTCCACTCATGAACAATCTCAATAGGATACCGAGATAATTGAAACCTGATATCCTGTGCCTGACTCCTCATCAGTCCAGAGAGAATAAAGCATTTTTTCTTCAGAAATCCCTCCCCCTTTATCAGTTTT
>JABXJY010000161.1:1806-6280 GCA_013375385.1 Desulfobacterales bacterium | reverse complement strand
TACGGAAAGATCCGGCAGGCATTTATCGACCTAGAGATAGGAAGCACGTTCACTAGAAGTGAGTTAATGGCAATGGCCCAGGTGGATACAGATATGCCCACGAGAAGGCTTGCTTCCGCTATCATAAGTAACCTAGTTCAGCAGGACCTTGCTATACAGGATGGGAAGAAGAACAAGAGAGTTGTCTACAAAAAGCTGTCGAACCCAAAGGGCATGATGCGCTAACCCACTTTTAACCCCACCATTACCCTCATCTTTAGCCGAGTGAGGCTATTTTCTTACCTTAGAAGTGTAAAAAACCCTTCCTATTGACTTTTGTTCTCTCCCTATCCCTTCCTATTAAGGTCCTGTAAAAGAGATCTCCCTCAAGGGCCCTTAATTTAAATGCTTAGGAATTTCCTTTTTTCCCCTAATGATTTTGATATTGTACGATCAGTCGCACCAGCCAAACCATCCCTCAATCCTCTCAAATATTCCACACTCGTAATCAGGAAGGACTCCTGCCTTCTCCATCCCCCTGTGGGCAAAGCAGTCTAAGACGTTGAAGACTTGCGAGTCACTTCCCGGATACTCGATCCTGATCTCCGCAAAGTCGGGGAAGAGGACCTGTTTTCCCACCTCAAACAGTTCCCGGTATTCGACCATGTCCCGTGGGGGTGATGCCCCCACCATCCTCATCAACCGTTTGCATTCAATCCTTCCTAAGCTTCTGCATACCCGGAGATTCATGGGGCTGGCCTCGCCCATCCCGAACCTTGAGGCCACCTCGCCATACCAGAGGGAGTCGTGCGTCATCCAGTTTCTAATTAGTATGTCTCTCAGCTCTTCTCGATTTAGCGCCTTAAATGGCATGAGAACTCCTTCCTTCGAACAGCTTTTTTCAAAGCCCACGTCGGAGATCAAGCGGGCTGCCGCGCACTACCTATCGTCACCCCATACAATCTTTCGGTACATACGGGGATCTGTATCACCCTCAGTCGATAGCAATAGGACTCTTGATGTTTCATCAAGCCTCAGTGCCTCAGCAATCTGTCGGCAGGATGCTTGCCCGAGAACAACCGCAAGTAAACCGAGAGTCACCGCACCTGATTCCCCTGAGATGACCCTGTCATCACCGTGAAGGGGATTGCCGAGAATGCGCATCCCCCTCACTGCCACATAGTCCGGACACGCAACAAACACATCAGCATAGTCTTGCAGTATCTTCCATGCAAGGGTACTGGGTTCGCCACACGCCAGACCGGCCATGATCGTATCCAGGTTTCCCCTGATTTTCTTAAGTGTCCTGGCATGAGTGGACATAGATTCGTAGTAACAGGCAGCACGGATAGGCTCAACAACGGCAAATATGGGGCGTGCGTCGCCAAATAACTCGAACAAATACGCCTGCGTTGCAGCCGCCAGAGAACCAACACCACACTGCACAAAAACATGCGTGGGAATCTCTCCTTCCAACTGCTCCAGAGCCTCGTGTAGGATCGTTAGATAACCCTGCATGATCTTGGCAGGAATTTCCTCATATCCCTCCCTCGCTGTATCCTGCACCAAAATCCATCCGTGTTTCTGGGCGTTTTCCGCGGCTAGCTGGACGGCATCATCATAGTTGCCTTCAGTAATAGAGACCTGTGCGCCGTGTCCTTTGATAGCTTCATACCTCGCTACCGAAGCCCCTTTTGGTAAATACACGACAGCATTACACCCCAGTTGCTGTGCAGCCCATGCCACTGCTCGACCATGATTTCCGTCTGTTGCCGTCACAAAGGTAGTGCCCGCCAGCCTTTCCTTGGTGGTGCGCTCATTGAGTAAATCGAAAGACAACTCCCGTGCATTCTTATCCAGTTGGTGAGCGACCAGATATGCCAGCCCATGGATGGCGCCAAGGACCTTAAAGGCATTGAGGCCAAACCGGTATGATTCATCTTTGATCCAGATACTGGCAACCTGTAACATATGGGCAAGGTGAGGAAGTCTTGCCAGTGGAGTTGGCTTGTAATCAGGGAAGCTCTGGTGAAACTCCCGAACAGAACGCCCTACAGATGAGGAAAAAAGCTCTGTCGATGCTTTATCCAGGGCTGTTTTTCTGGAAATCTGATTAACAGCGTAAGCTATTTTCTCAATGTCTGGCATAATGAAAAACCTTTTCCAATATGGATACGTGAAAGAATAAAGGCAATAAAGTCAAAAAGACTAAGTTCCGCTCCATATGGGCATGTCTTTAGAGCCAGGCGGCTGAGGCAACTTGATTTAACAAGTCCCTCACACCGAAGCCCTCTTCACTCCGTCTGTAATAGTCTATTGTTACATGCGCATAGTGCTTATACAGCCGTTCCCGGGCAACTACGAGTCTTGGGTAGCACCGTGCCAATGCCTCCTGTTCGGTTTCCTCTGGCTCTTTGCTAAACACATTCCTCCACAACATAGGATGTGGCCTTGATATATATGCTTTGAGCAATCGCTCCCGAACCTCAGGTGGTATCGACAGGTAAATAACTGTTGTATATCGGCGAAGCTCTCTTAGGATGTTTTCTCCGGTGTAAATGACACTGCCGGTGGTATCAACAACTATGTTCTCCTCAGGATTATTCTTACGACTCTCAAGGTACTCAAGGATTTCGGTAAGTACCTCTATTTCACAGGCCAGGTATTCAGATTCACGTTCCCTGTAGTGAGGCTCGTAAGGGAAACCCATCCACTGGCCCAGGTCCATGGTGGTTCCATCTGACCTCGTTAGCTCAGGATTGAGTTTTGCTGCAATCAGATCATCACAGCAGAAACGCCTGAAGCCGTGTTCAACAAGTCTCATAGACCAGTAGGATTTCCCTGATCCAGCCATACCGATTAATGAAAGACGCATAGCCCACAATGATTTGCCAACACCCTCCACCTTCTCTGGTTGACTACCTCACAACTACTCAACGACTTTTCTTTTTATTTCTTGAATCCTCGGATTGCTCAAGAGTCTCATGAATTTCGGGTTGGAGATAAGTGCATCGATGTTACCTGAATTCACCGCATCTATGATAGCTGAATCTCCCAAAATCTTTTGAAACTCAGGGTCATTCAGCAAGGATAGAATCACACTCATAATCTCCTTATCGTTCATCATCAATTTCTGAAGGGATTGTACTTCTGTGCCGGCAGGGGTGTCCGATGGAGTTGCGAGCTCCCTGCTAGGTGGGCCATGAGATTTCAAACGGATCACCCGAATTTTGGATTCATTAATCTGGACGGTGCCGAGGCTACCTGATTTTAATGTGTAAACACCATCACTAAAAGAGACGATTTCCCCGACAATCACGCTCCCATCAATTAATTCTATTTCTCTGAGCTCACCAGCAAACACGCTACCGTACAAAACACCAAGCAGAATAAAAAGACCTATGCTTGCATGTTTCATAATCATGTTCTCTCATTTAGAAAGTTATTACTCTCACACCCCCAAGACCCTTGTCAACAGGATATCACTCTAAATCTGAGACAATAGAGAAACCCCTTCCCATCTCAGTACAAGCAAGTTTATATGGCTTTTCTCAAGATTTCCCCTAGTTTCTGATCTTGGCCCTTGCCAGGAATGTTGAGGACCCGGAGCTTATGTCCCGTTGTATCCAAGAAACGCTGTAGGTTCTCCCTCGAAATTACCAGTGTGCTTGTATTCACCAGGGGATGGCATCGAAAAGCCTCGGAGTCCCATAAGCCTTCATCCATAATAATCTCCACCTCCTTGTCTGGGTCGTTTACCACCCCTAAAATCGTGACTGACCCTGGATCCACACCAAGATACCTCCTCAGGCGCTCAGGAGAAGCGAGGCTCAGTTTACTGACCCCAAGAAGAGACGAGAGTGCTTTCAAATCAACCACTTTCTCGTACCCGACAACCACGAGAAAGTGCTGTCCACCTTTCCTATCACGAACAAAGAGGTTTTTGGTCTTTACCGCTGGCAGGGGAGGAACAAGGCGGTCTGCCTCCTCGCACGTAAAAACCGGGGGATGGTCATGGCGCTCATATTCGATATCGTGTTCGGCAAGAAACTGATAAATGTTGATCATCAACGCTCCTCATTCTATCAGCGGCATGGGAGGGTCCAAGGGGAAAGCCTTCTGAAAGAGGTGTCCGGCTTTCAAAACAGTGGCCTCGTCAAAAGGGCGACCGACTATCTGCATGCCCACGGGCAGGCGATGAGTGGATAACCCACAAGGAACGCACAGTACGGGGTTCCCGGCTATGTTGAAGTATCGGGTAAACCTGGTTAGTGCGGAGCGTATATCCAGAATCTGATGAGGCCCTATAGATACCTCTTTGCCGTCAATAGGGGGTGCATCCACTGTGGTTGCTGGAACTGCCAACAGGTCAACGTGGGAGAAAACTTCAGAAAGGATACCTATGAGTTTTGTTCGCATTCGCACGGCATGGATATACCGGGTGGCAGGAATGCTCATTCCCAGGCGTACGTTGGACATAACCTCCTCGCTTACA
>JABXJY010000161.1:0-1706 GCA_013375385.1 Desulfobacterales bacterium | reverse complement strand
TTCGCACGGCATGGATATACCGGGTGGCAGGAATGCTCATTCCCAGGCGTACGTTGGACATAACCTCCTCGCTTACAACTTGTGGCCGATTACGGGCGTGGATTTCAAGTGAGCTTGCTGCCTCGCAGAACAACATGGTGTAGGCCGCGCGATCAGCTTCAATGATTCCGGGGATCTCGATTTCACGAACACGAGCCCCAACTGCTTCCAACCCCTTTATAGCATTGAGGATTGTTTCCTTAACATCCTGCCGCAGATTTTCATAGAAAAAGGTCGTTGGCAAGCCTACCACTATACCGCTGAGGTCGCCCTCCAGGTAATTGATATGATCCTCCACCTTTGCGTTAGCACTCGCCGTATCCTGAGAGTCATGGCCGACGATAATCCCTAGACTCAGAGCAATATCCTCCACCTGTCTCGTCATTGGCCCCACGTGATCAAGAGACCAAGCTAAGGGAAGAACTCCCCTTCGGCTTACAAGGCCATAAGTCGGCTTAAGGCCCACCGTGCCGCAAAGACTGCTCGGAATACGAATAGATCCACCTGTATCGGTTCCCAAGGTCAGAGGCACAAAGCCCGCAGCTAAAGCAGCCGCTGACCCGCTGCTTGACCCTCCGCACATTCTTGTAAGGTCCCAGGGGTTAAGAGTGGGACCATAGTAAGGATTCTGGCTTGTGACACCAAAGGCAAGTTCATACATATTCAACTTGCCTACCAGCACAGCACCAGCATCTCTCAGTTTCTGAACGACATAGGCATCATCAACAGGGGTATAATCCCTCCAGACCTTACTGCCTGCCGTTGCAGGAACTCCTGCTGTATCAAAGAGGTCCTTGACGGCAAAGGGTACACCATGCAGGGGGCCTCGCCAATGGCCTGCCATGATCTCATCTTGAGCCTTATTTGCCTCAGAAATTGCATCTTCGTCCAACACCCGGATAAAAGAGTTAATCCTATTATCAAGACAGTGAATCCGCTCCAGGCAGGTATTGGTCATCTCGACAGGAGAGATTTCGCGGTCCCGGATCATTTGACCGAGTGTGAGTGCAGATAGAGTTGTGAGGGATTGTTTATTCATCGATTTTTCCCTTTCGCAATGCAAACACATGGGCTGGTTCATGCTCGCGCTGATCGAAAACGCCCATGATCTCAAGGTTTTTAGCAAGGTCCTGCGCAAGAGGAGTCAGGGTTTCTGAGTCTGTATTGCGTGGTAGTGCATAAATAGGCAGCGTTAAGCTTATTGGGTCGATTTCCTTTGACATTGGTCCCTCCATGTATTGGCTCCCAATCCAGCGATGGGCTTCTCTTGTACCAGGAGCAGGGCCTGAGACTCTTGGGTCATTCTCATCGATAGGCGTCAATATTACTGTGGTATCCACTTACATGCAAGAACAATATGCCTCTTCTTGCTGGACCAGGCTGGGGAAGTCGCGGTTCTTCTTGGCAAAGTAAGGGC
Source organism: Desulfobacterales bacterium (assembly GCA_013375385.1). GTDB lineage: Bacteria > Desulfobacterota > DSM-4660 > Desulfatiglandales > B25-G16 > JABXJZ01. The sequence goes on along the minus strand of JABXJY010000161.1, from coordinate 250 downwards.
AAATTATTTCTTATTTGATGTTTTTGATTCTTTGTCATATGATAAATATTTGAAAAGTATAGGTTTTAGCAATAAATGATTTCTGCGAATAATCTATGAAGCTGTGTCAAACCTGTGGCCAACCGTTGGCCGAAGAGATAACCACCTGCCCCTCGTGCGGAAGCGAAGTGGGCGAGGGGAGAAGGTACATCGACGACTACCGTATAGAGAATGTGCTCCACGAGGGCCATGCCAGCTTCCTTTGCCGGGC
>JABXJY010000435.1 GCA_013375385.1 Desulfobacterales bacterium | reverse complement strand
TTTTATATCCCCTCACCCTAACCCTCTCCCGAAGGAGAGGGAACTAAAGGGAAACCCTGTAGCGAGCTACAGGGAATGGGCAAGTTCAACTGAGTTAGCTCCGACCTCGTCCCCTGCCTCCACCACCTCTGCCCATACTTTTCCCCCTTCCCATGCCTCTACCTCTGCCTTTTCCTCTCTTATCGTCACCTTTTTGCCACTGTTTCAACTCTGCTTGATCTAGCTCAGTCTTGGCCTCCGCTACTATGCGGCGAAATGCCGAAGAAAGACAGGACAGTAAGCTCAAAACAATGCCTGTGCCTGCTTCAACAAAGGCCTCTGTTTTACTCTTTGCTTCGGTCCCTGCCCTAGTCCCCGCTTTTGCTTGGGTGGTTTTCTCTGGTTCTAGCGGTTTTCTTGGGGATAAAAAAAACTTCGCCGTCTCATAGGCTTCGTTAATCTCCTTCAATTTGTCCTCAGCCTTTTGTTTTAGTCGAGGATTGTCGGAGAAACGATCCGGATGCCAGATATTGACTAAGTCTTTATAAGCCTGTTTTGCCTCATCTATCGTAGCATCACGATCAAGCTCGAGAATGTCAAAACATCGCCCAATATCCATTTCTTGTCTTCCTTATCCTCCAAAAAAGGCAATGGCTCCACTCTCCCTGTATCACTTGGACCTGGAATAAGGTGCGCTGACAGGGCTCTCACGAAAGAACCAGGGTGTGTGATGAAAATCAGAGCGGCTTCGAAGATCTGGTTCGCCAACTGATGTGCTAGGTAAGAGCTTACACGTTCTGGTGTTAGAGTTTTCTGACGTCCCTGGCTTTGGGGCCTCGATGATCCTCTTCCACCTCAAAGCTCACCCGGTCACCTTCAGCAAGTGTCTTGAATCCAGGCATATCGATGGAGGAGAAATGTACAAATATGTCCCCACCGCTGTCCTGAGTGATGAAACCAAATCCTCTTCTTTCACTAAACCATTTTACAGTTCCCTCTGCCATAGCACCGATCTCCTCTTAGAACCTTTCAACTGCAGTCCCAGGTCTTTAAAACGCCACTCCAGCAAAGAAACAGATCCCTACGAGCGAAACAGACCCATGAACCAACCAAGAACTAGTCGCCCTGGGAACCTTAAGAAAATGCCTGTAAGGATGTCAAGGAAAAAGAGGGGATGTGAATTTCGATAAAAGGCAATATCTGGTCTTTTTTAACAGTCTCAGCAGAACTCATAAGCCTCTGGCTCAATGGCTAATTTGCAATATTTGGACATCCTGACTGAAAAAGGCAGGGCCATTGATGACCCTGCCTTTAGATAATTTGTTCTCGTGAAAGGTTACAGCTGCTTCTCTTTCTTTGGCTTTAACTCAAAATTTTGCTCACATGTTCCCTCACCTGATATTTCAACTTCAACTTACCATCTTTAAGATTGATGGTCTCGTAAAAAGTCCCATTTCCCCTCCCCTGGTGGGAGGGGATTAAGGGGAGGGGGATGTAAGTACCTGAAATGCTGCCTTATTCACCCTCACC
>JABXJY010000434.1 GCA_013375385.1 Desulfobacterales bacterium | reverse complement strand
CTATGACTCTACCCTGAGCTGAACAGCTTCTCTCGAGCACTACGTTCATGAGGCTCTCCAGCAATCGGGTACCCTTGAATCACCCTGTGTTGGGACGCTTTCTGGTTTGACAAATAAGCCTCTCTCTTCTATACTCCCTTGACAAGAAAGTAATTCTCACCCGTAGATACCCACGGGCTTACGCCCGGGGTCCTCTGCCAATTGTTGATAGACTTTGTCTTTGGATAGATTTCATGTTGAAGAGGGAGGAAGGATGAAAAGGTTAGTATATGGAACGGCTTTTCTGATAATCTGGATCATTCTCAGCCTCACCACAGGCTGGGCTCAGCAAGCCATTGGGCCAAGAATGGTTTTAGAGGAAAAATCCTTTGATGCCAAACAGATCAAAGAAGGCGAGCCTATTGAGCATACCTTTACTGTTCGTAATACGGGAGATCGTCCCCTTGAGATAAAAAAGGTCAATCCTGGGTGAGGCTGCGCAGTTGCCCGTTTTGACAGGACTATCCTCCCCGGAGGGGAAGGAAAGATCACACTAAGGGTAGATACCAGAGGTTACCAGGGCGAGATCCGGAAAAGGGCCAGAGTCTACACCAATGACCCACGCAATAATGTTGAAGTATTAATCATGAAGGCCTTTGTCAAGGTACCCATCTATCTGTCTCCCAGATATGTCTATCTCAGGGGACTGGCGGGACAAAAAATCACCAGAACCGTTAGAGTCAGGGCGGAAGGAAACAAACCCCTGAAACTTGAACCGAGCCGCTTTGACCTCAGCACAAGAGTGACCTACAGGATAGAGGAGGTTAAAGCAGGAAGGGAGTTTAAGGTTCATTTCACCAGTATCCCTGGTCCTGCGGGGACCTACCGGGGTGTCTTGAAACTGAAAACTAATTATCCTGAAAAGCCTGAGATTACCATTCGGATAAGGGCTAGATTTCAAAAGAGTGGTCAAGGTTAAGGGAACTGGGAAAGCGGCGCCATTGGAAACGTAGATGGCCACACTGAGATGAAAAAAATCGCACGATGTGAATCAATATCAATATGAGAGGAGGGTATGGTATGAACAATTGGCTCAAAGGCAAAACGGCAATTGTCATAGGAGAAAGGGATGGTGTACAGGGTCCATCTATCGCCACATGTCTTGAAGCAGCAGGTGCAACTGTCGTCTACGCCGTAACAGAGTGTTTTGTCTGAACGGCTGCAGGAACAATGGACGCGGAAAATCAAGCCCAGGTCAAGAAGATTGCCGAAGGCGTAGACAATGAAGATGGTTCTAACAACATCATTGTCGTGCTTGGTGCAAGTGATATAGAAGGGGCATTGATTTCAGCAGAAACAGTCACTGTTGGTGATCCGAGCTTTACCGGTCCATTGGCAGGGGTCTCGTTGAGACTCCCCGTGTATCATATTTTGGAACCGGAGATTAAACAAGCCATTCCAGAGGACATCTACCAGGAAAATGTCGGGATCTGGGAATTGACTGTCGATACAGAAGAAATAGGGAAAGAGTTCAA
>JABXJY010000433.1 GCA_013375385.1 Desulfobacterales bacterium | reverse complement strand
GTTTTTTGGATAGTTTCTTGATACGGGATGAAAAGAAGGCGATAAGCTTTCTCCGTGAAGGTATGCTGGAGACTGAGATCTCCTATCGAGAATTGAATCGGGATTCTAACCGAATGGCCAATACCTTCCTGGATTTAGGGGTTAAAAAAGGAGATAGGGTAATCCTCTATCTCCCGAAATCTCTCGGTTTTGTCGTTGCTCATCTTGCACTTCAAAAGATAGGAGCTATTGCAGTCCCCTTGAATCCGGGGTTTAAACAGTCGGAAATGGTATATCTGCTTGAGGATACGGAGGCGAAATTGGTCTTATCAGGATCTGAACAGGAGGCCATAATAAGGGAAATAGACCCCCGGCTAACCACCGTTGTAATCGCTACTGAAAGGCCTTACCAGGATCTCGATTTTTTTCGCTCTGCCCCGGAGAGTATGCCCCAGGTAGATATCGGACCAGAGGATACGGGACTCATTATCTATACCTCTGGAACAACGGGAAAACCCAAAGGGGCTATTCTTACCCACAAGAATCTCCTCCATGATGCAAGAAATATAATAAGTGTATGGGAGATAAGGGAATCTGACGTGCTGTGTCATGCACTCCCGCTGTTTCATGTCCATGGACTCTGTTTTGCACTCCATACTGCATTAATGGCTGGATCCCATGTTCTCATGCTTGATGAATTTTCCCCGGAAAACGTTATGGAGGTTCTGACGAAAAAAGAGGGGAAATATGCCTGTACTCTTTTTATGGCTGTTCCCTCTATGTATGGGAAGATGACGAAATACTTGGGAGAAAAGATCCTGGACTTCGAGCATATCCGGTTATGGACGTCCGGATCTGCGCCGCTTCTGCCCAGGGATTTTGAGAAGATAAAGAGGATATTCGGCAAGGAGCCGGTAGAAAGGGAGGGCATGTCAGAGACCGGGATGAATTTTTCTAATCCGCTAAGGGGGGTGAGAAAGCCTGGGTCCATCGGGTTACCTCTGCCGGATCTCCAGGTGAGGATTGTAGACCCTGAGAAACGCGTGGATGTGCTCCCAGGTCGAACGGGCGAGATCTGGCTTAAGGGTCCCGCCGTTACCCCGGGTTACTGGCGTAAGCATGAAGAGACGGCCAAGGCATTTGAAGAAGGCTGGTTTAAGACTGGTGATCTTGGGAGAATCGATGAGGATGGGTACTATTATCTGACGGATCGGATCAAGAATATTATTATCTCGGGAGGTGAAAATATCTCCCCAAAAGAGGTGGAGACGGTTATAAACCAGTTTGAGGGTGTGGTTGAATCCTCTGTGGTGGGTATCCCGGATGAAAAATGGGGAGAAAAGGTGGTTGCGGCCGTAGTCACAAAACCTGGCTCCAGGGTCAACCCCCAGGAGATTCAGAAGTTCTGTAAGAAGCATCTCCACAACTGGAAATGTCCCAAGGAAATCGTCTTTCTGAAAGATTTACCAAAAAATAGAATGGGAAAGGTATTAAGAGACGAGGTAAAAAAATCTGTTAACCACTGAAAATCAGAAAA
>JABXJY010000017.1:10572-22332 GCA_013375385.1 Desulfobacterales bacterium | reverse complement strand
TCCTCTGAAAGTGAGCATGAGAGAATGAACATATTGGTGGCCTTAGGGGGCTTCGGGGACACGGCCTTGATCAGAAAGATACAACAATACGTGCTGAAGGAAGTGCCGGACAGAAACAAGTTTATCCCGATACAATATATGGCTTCAAACCCTCATGCCATACCCTCCATGTGGCAATGGTATGTGTCTCATGTAGCCGCGCTCGAGCAGTTTCATCCGATTCACTACGAGCGGGTCATCGAAGCAATCGTTCCCGTGTGCGGCATTGGAAAAGACGAAGAGGTGAAGGCCTTTCTTGAGGATCACATGAGACAGAAGGACAAGGCCAGAGATGTCATAAAGCTGTCTCTGGAAAAACTGGAGATAAATTCGAGAATGAGGATCTCGTGTGAGGTTTAAGATTGAACGATAGATTGGTCTGGATAGATCTGGAAATGACTGGCCTGGACCCTGAAAAGGAGTTCATCCTTGAGATTGCCACGGTAATAACCGACTTGACGTTGGAGCCCGTGGCTGAGGGTCCAAGCATAGCTATAAGCCAGCCTGAAGAGACGCTCCTGTGTATGGATGAGTGGGCCGTGACCCATCATGAGAAATCGGGTCTGCTCGATCTGGTCAGAAGATCTTCCTATGACTGCAAGAGGGCTGAACAGGAGACACTGGGATTTCTGTCCAGCTATTGCAGGAAAGGAGAGTCTCCCCTGTGCGGAAATTCCGTTTGGCGGGATCGCCAGTTCCTAAGAAGGCATATGCCCACCCTCGAGGGGTTTTTCCACTACAGGATTATTGATGTAAGTTCCGTTAAAGAACTGGTCAGAAGATGGTATCCCTCTGTTCCTCTCTACGAAAAGCGAGAATCCCATCGGGCGTTGAGCGACATTAAAGAATCCATCAATGAGCTAAGATATTACCGCAAAAAGGTATTTCAGCCGTAAGGCCAGGTGCGAAGACCTGGCGCTCCTTTGCCAATCAGATTTGAGGAAAAGCCATTGTTTCTGAGCGAAAATCGGCTGGGAGCAGTGAGGCACCCATCGAGGTGGGCAGGAAGGGGAAACACCGCCTTCAGAGCGGGGAAGGGGCAAGCATTCCCCGCCTGCGAACCCGATAGGGTCACTGCGGAAGCCTTGAAGCGAAGGAATAATGGGTTTTCCTTACTCGCATAAAGGCAACAGTTCTACGAGAGACAGTTAGGTTCGCTCCACGAATTCCACGATGTTTCCATCCGGGTCCTTGACCATGGCGATGCGGATCCCCGGGCGAATCTCCTTTTCCGGAAGAGCAAACTCTATCCCTTCGCTCATGAGCTTCGAGCAGAGCTCCGAGAGGTTTTGAACGACAAAGGTAACGTAACGGAAGCCCAGCTGGGTCTCCACTCCGATGGCACCCCGTGGCGGGATGGTGTTGGGTTCAATCAATTTGAAATCGCTGGTACCGAAGCGCAGGCGGTGCATGGTCCCGAACCACACAGGGGTCTTTCCCACAAACTCCAACCCCAGGAGGTTCTGATAGAAGTTGAGGCTCGCCTCGATATCGCTGACCAAAATACCGAGGTCCAAAGAATCCTTGGCAGGTTTCATCATGTCCTTATCCTCCTTTCTGATCGTTGTGGAAACGAGGTCTGGGTCGCTTCCAGGTGGGTGGCAGGATAGAGGAAAGGCGCTGGTGTGTCAAGCAAGAAAACCTATAAACGATACGCTCAAAAGGTCTGTGAAAGGTAAGGATTACCCAGGTGCAAAGAATTTATTCTGCAAGACCTTGAAATATCTGTTAAGATCATAGCAAAAGAGTAACGTGGAGGGGAATGAAAGGGGGCACGAGATGCATTTGCACGAAGATAAGATGAGAGATTGGCTTGTTCATACTCGACGAGATTTCCATATGTATCCAGAGGTTTCAAACCAGGAGAGTAGAACAGGTGAAAGGATAAAAGAGATTCTTAGTCAACTTGACATTGAGGTGCAAGATCTCCATGGACTGACAGGGTTGGTTGGCTTGATTCGGGGTAAAGGACAGGGCAAAACGATAGCCTTAAGGGCCGATATTGATGCATTACCCATACAAGAGCTAAACGATGTTCCGTATAAATCCCGGCATGATGGAATCATGCATGCATGCGGCCATGATGTCCATACCACGATCATGCTCGGTGTCGCCAAGCAAATCCAGGAGGCGGGTCTCAATAAGGAGCTCAAAGGGAATGTCAAATTCTTGTTCCAGCCCGCTGAAGAGGTAGGCACTGGCGTAAAAGAGATGGTTGCGCAAGGTGTGCTGGAAGACCCGAAAGTCGACAGGGTTTTTGGTTGTCATGTTTCACCCGATCTTCCCGCAGGAACGGTCGGTGTTTATCGAACTCTGAGCCATGCTTCGGCAGATCGGTTCAGCCTGGTTATCGAAGGTAAGGGTGCCCATGGAGGCCGTCCCAATGAAGGCATTGATCCGATCGTGGCTGGTTCCTATTTTGTATCGGCCATTCAGTCCGTTGTAGGCCGAAACATCAAGCCTACCGATGCCGCTGTCATAACGGTAGGTAAATTCATGGCAGGAAAGGCAGCCAATGTCATTCCAAGGCAAGCGGATCTTGAGGGCACCATCAGGGCATTCAGCAACAATGTCAGAGACCAGCTCATTGAAAGGATGCGGGAGATCATCCAGGGGATTCAACAAACCTTTAGCGTGAGATGCGACCTGCAATTCCATGAAAGCGTTCCAGCCTGTGTCAATGACGAGGATACATCGTCTTTCCTCTATGACGTCGCAGTCCATGTCCTTGGATCTGACAGGGTACGATACCTCCCTCCGATCACGGGCTCAGAAGACTTCGCCTTCTTTGCTATTGAAAGACCCGGTGCGATCCTCCGACTTGGGTGTGCAAACAGAGAAAAAGGATTGGTCCATCCACTCCATTCTCCCCATTTTAATGTTGATGAAGAGGTCCTTTTGATCGGTGTCCGCCTCTTCACGGAGGCGGTCCGGCGATCTCTCACGTGACCCTAATCGATATACTAGTACAGCGTTTCATTAAAAAGTTGTCATTGCGAGTGTTAGCGAAGCAATCTTTTGGCGTAGTTTGTGAGCCTTGTTGAGATTGCTTCGTCGCTTCGCTACTCGCAATGACAGTGTAAAGGCTTTCATAAGACGCAATACTAGGACCAATCTCCCCTCCCGTTTCTTATTGCGAGGTCATAGCACCTGTGCTATCATCCACCTTGGCAATACCTCCTCTGGGTCTTTCGATATCGCCTTGAGGAAATTGCCCCATCCCTCTCAGAAGGATCCTGGTTAAAGGCCTCTAACAATGAGTTTCTAGATTTCTGAACCTTGGATTGGAAGCATGAACAACCACTCGCACCTTCTTCTGGTACAAGAACTCAAGACGTACTTCTACACGTTTGAGGGTGTCGCCAAGGCTGTGGACGAAATTTCCTTTTACCTAGACAAGGGGGAGACCCTTGGGCTGGTGGGCGAGTCTGGTTGTGGGAAAACCGTGACAGCCATGTCCATTATGCGGCTCATACCAGAGCCACCCGGGAGAATTGCCCACGGACAGATCCTCTTTGAGGGGGCCAACCTCCTCGAGCTTTCCATGAAGCACATGAGAGCCATCCGAGGCAAAAGGATCTCCATGATCTTCCAGGAACCTATGACGTCCCTCAACCCTGTTTTTACCGTTGGAGACCAGATCTCCGAGATGTTTGTCCTTCATCAGAACCTCAGTAAGAGGGAGGGTTGGGAACAAGCTGTGGAGATGCTCAGGACGGTCCAGATCCCGTCTCCAGAGAAGAGGGTTCATGAATACCCTCATCAGCTTTCAGGGGGTATGCGACAGAGGGCCATGATTGCCATGGCACTTTCCTGTAATCCGGAAATCCTGATTGCTGATGAACCCTCAACCGCCCTGGACGTGACTATTCAAGCACAGATCATTGATCTGATGATGCAACTCAAGGAGGACTTTGATGCGGCGATTATGCTGATCACCCACGATCTTGGAGTGATTGCGGAAATCGCTCAGCGAATTGTGGTGATGTATGCAGGCAAGGTAGTGGAGGAGGGTCAAACCCTGGCCATTTTTGAAGAGCCAAAACACCCCTATACACGAGGGCTTCTTAAATCCATTCCAAAACTTGGGGAGAGGTCTCGGTACGGTCGACAGCGACTTCAGGAGATCTCAGGCATTGTTCCGAGTCTCTACGAATTGCCACCAGGATGCAGCTTTTGCCCTCGATGCCCGGAATCCATGGCAATGTGCCAGGAAAGAGTGCCTGAACTGGTTGACATAGGCGAGGCACATCGTGTCCGGTGCTGGCTTTACTAGAATTATTGAGCGAGGGCCGTTGGAATGGAAGCGCTTCTCAGTATAGACAATCTAAAAGTCCATTTTCCTATCAAGAAAGGGCTCTTATCCCGGACTGTCGGTTATGTGTATGCCGTGGATGGGGTCTCATTTACGCTTGGGAAGGGTGAGACCATCGGATTGGTGGGTGAAAGTGGATGTGGCAAGACCACGACAGGCCTGGCCATCTTGCGGCTGATCGAGCCTACTGCCGGAAAGGTCACATTTCAAGGGACGGATGTATCGCATATTACCAAATCCCAGCTGCGCTCCCTTAAACGAGAGATGCAGATAATCTTCCAAGACCCCTATTCTTCTCTCAATCCTCGGATGACCGTGAACCAGATCCTCAGTGATCCCATGGAGATCCATGGAGTGTATCAGGGAAGGGAAAGAAAGGATCGGATAGCCTACCTGCTTGAAAAGGTGGGGCTTACCCCTGAACAAGGCAGGCGATATCCCCATGAATTCAGTGGCGGGCAGCGGCAAAGGATCGGGATTGCCCGGGCCCTTGCCCTGAACCCCCAGCTCATCATCGGGGATGAACCTGTCTCAGCCCTGGATGTCTCCATCCAGGCCCAGATTATCAATCTCCTGATTGACCTGCAGCAAGAGTTCAAACTCTCCTATATCATTATTGCACATGACCTGGCAGTGGTAGAGTATATCTGCGATCGCGTTGCCGTGATGTATCTGGGGAAGATTGTGGAGATGGCCTCCTACCATGATCTGTACAATGATCCTAAGCATCCATATACCCAGGCCTTGCTGTCGGCCATTCCAGTGCCGGATCCGAAAGCAGTTAAGGAAAAGGCCATTCTCAAAGGCGATGTGCCGAGCCCCATCAATCCACCATCAGGCTGCTATTTTCATCCCCGGTGTGCTTATAGAATGGAGAGGTGCAATCAAGATGGGCCAGCATTAAAGGACACTGGAGGCGATCACCCTGTAGCATGCTATTTATATTGATTTTCATAGTGATTTAATTTACTTTTTAGAGAGGCCTTTAGTTTCAGACAATATCTTCACTTATCGGCAAGATTCAAGGAGATGCTTATTAATGTGGGGTGATGCAGGCCTGAGAAAACTTGATATGAAAGGAGGTGATAGTTTACAGCAAACCTATAGAGAAACCATTAATTAAAAAGGGAGGGAAGAAAAATGAAAAGAATTTCTGTCTTATTACTCTTGGGCATCTTCATGGGAACCCTGCTTAGTCTGACAGGGCAGGCCATTGGGGCCTCATCCATTGTGGTTGCCGTGGACACTCCACCCAGGACCATGAACCCCCACGGCTCTGACGCGGATGCGAACCTCTCGGTAATGGCCAACTTTTTTGAGGGGCTTCTTCAACGGAAGGCCCCTGAGGGAAACCTCTTCCCGGCACTGGCCGTGCGGTACGAGCATCCCGATCTTCTGACCTGGAAGTTATACCTTAGAAAAGGCGTAAGGTTTCACAATGGCAACCCTTTTACCGCCGAGGATGTGAAGTTTTCCTTCGAGCGGCTATCCAACCCGGACGTATCAGAGTTCATCAACACCGGAAAAAGCATTGCCTCGATTGATATCGTTGACGATTATACCGTGGTCATCAAAACCAAGGACCCGATTCCCTGGTTCGCTAACAATCTCCATCAGATCTATATGATGGATAAGGAGTCAACAGAGGCCAGAGATCCGGGGGAGGCGGAGGTCAAACCCATTGGAACCGGTGCCTATAAGTTAGTTGAATGGGTCAAAGGGTCGTATGTCAAGATGAAAGCCAATGAGGACTATTGGGAAGGGCCCCCGCTCATTAAGAACGTAGAGTTGAGGCCCATTACGGAGTCTTCGACCCGCTTTGCTGCACTCGCTTCCGCGCAGGTTGAGCTTGTCTCCGGCGTGCCTGTGGAGTTGTATGAAAAGGTTCTAGAAAACCCGAAACTCGATGTGATCACTCGTCCTGCCCGAAGGTCCATCTTTCTGGCGCTGGGTAACAAGCCGGGGAGCCCCTGGAAAGATATCCGCGTTCGCAAGGCCATGTACATGGCCATCAATGAGGATGAGATCATCGAAAAGATCATGAGGGGCCATGCCGCACCTGCAGCACAGGTTCCGGATCCCCCGACCATCGGCTATAATCCAGAGATAAAGCGTCTCGCCTACAACCCGGAATTGGCCAGAAAGCTCCTCAAGGAAGCGGGCTACGAGAGGGGGTTTGAAATTACCTTATCAGGCCCCAATGATCGGTATGTACAGGACGAAAAGATTGCCGAGGCCGTGGCAAAGTATCTGGCCAAGGTCGGCATCAAGGCCAAGCTGGATGTGAAGCCCAAATCCATCTTTTTCCCGCAAGTCGCCCGCGGTGAGCTCGAATTCTATCTGATCGGCTGGTTTGACGGCACCTTTGATATGGGCCGGACATACTTCAAGCTGGCCCATAGCCGAGACGCGGTAAGGGGCTTTGGGGGGTTAAACGGGACTAATTTCAGCGATCCCACGATAGACACCCTTCTTGAGCCCACCGGAAGTATCGTTGACCGAGAGAAGCGCAAAAAGGTTCTTCAAGACCTGAATAAGATGGCCATGATGGATAAGATCGTATGGATCCCCCTGCACTATCAACAGGATATCTATGCGGTTCAGAAAGGTAAAGGGATTAAGTTCCAGCCCCGTCCTGACCGGTGGATCGTTTTCAAGGAGATCTCCAAATAGTAACCCTCGACTGAGAAAGGCGGGGCCGGATGGATCTCCGGCCCCGCCTTACATTGGCCATGATCATTTACATTGCGCGAAGATTGACTCAGGGCGTGGTCGTTCTTCTGGCCGTTTCCCTTATCTGCTTCATCATCTTCCGATACGCAGGAGACCCTGTTGTAACACTTGCGGGAAGATATGCTACCCTTCAGGAGCGGGAGATGGTGAGGAAGGCCTTTGGCCTCGACAGGCCCTTTTACATACAATATACACGCTTTATTGCGAATGCCGCTCAGGGCAACTTCGGAAAGTCTTTTGTGAGCCGTGTACCGGCCTTCGGCCTCATCATAGAACGATTTCCCGCCACCGTGGAGCTCGCCACATCGGCCATCTTTATCTCCTTTGTTTTGGGTGTGGGGCTTGGCGTTCTGGTTTCCCTGAAGCCATATGCCCTCAGGAACCGATTCATCATGGCGGGTTCCCTTTTCAACATCTCCATGCCCACCTTTCTCACGGGAATTTTGCTCATCATGGTCTTTGCCGTCTACCTTAAGGTGCTCCCCCCCTTTGGTCGAGGGGAAACTGTGACGATCGGTTTCTGGCGCACCGGTTTTTTGACCTGGAGTGGGATTACGCATCTGATTCTTCCCGCTTTCACGCTGGGTATGTACCAGCTTGCGGTACTACTGCGTCTTACCCGGGCGGGTATGCGGGAAGTGCTGACCGAAGAGTATATCAAGACGGCATGGGCAAAGGGCCTGCCACCAATGAAGGTCATCTTCAAACACGCCTTGAGAAATGCCTTGATACCAGTGGTGACCATGACGGGCCTTCAGTTCGGGGAACTGATCGCCTTTTCCATTATCACGGAAACGATCTTCCAGTGGCCCGGAATGGGAAATCTCTTGCTGACATCTATCTATGAGTCGGATCAGCCCGTTATTGTCACCTACATCATGCTGGCTGCACTCATCATTCTGAGCCTCAATATCATCGTGGATATTCTCTACGCATATTTGAACCCAAAGATTCGATATGACTAAGCGATTTTTCAAATCAGAGATCCTTCATAACTTTTTTCACGACCCCTCCGCCCTTGTGGGAAGCTTCCTGCTCGTAGTGTCTATTCTGGCTGCAATTTTTGCCCCCTTGATTGCACCCCAAAATCCCTATGACCTGGAGAAGGTGAGCCTTGAGCACTTTCTGAAGCCCCCTATCTGGATGGAGGGGGGAGAGGGCCCATTTCTCTTGGGAACCGATGATCAGGGTCGCGGTATACTGAGCACTATCCTCTACGGATGCAGGACTTCCATGACCGTGGGGTTCGGCGTGGTTCTCATCGCCGGTACCTTTGGCGTTACCATGGGACTGCTGGCCGGTTATTATGGAGGGCTCCTGGATTCGCTGACCATGCGGTTGGCCGACACCTTCTTCTCTTTCTCCACCACCCTCATGGCCATTCTCATGCTGGGGCTGTTTAAAGAGCGCGGGGTGCTGGTAGTCATCATTGCCATCTGCATCGCAGACTGGGTCAGGTATGCACGAACCATGCGCGGCAGCGTCTTAGAGGTCAAAGAGGAGGTCTATATCATGGCTGCCAAGGCGACCGGGTCTGGGGATTTCAGGCTTCTCTTGAGGCACCTGCTCCCCAATGCAATCCCCCCCATTTTCGTGGTCATCGCCGTGGATCTGGCCGTAGTCATCATGCTGGAGGCGACGCTGAGCTTCCTGGGTGTGGGGGTCCCCCTCACAGAACCATCCCTGGGAATGATGATCTCTATCGGGAAAGACTATGTCTATGCAGGCATGTGGTGGCTCGTGGTCTTTCCAGGCGCTGCCTTGGTCCTGCTCGTGGTAGGGATCAATCTCTTTGCGGACTGGCTCAGGGAGGAACTCAATCCCAAGATTCAACGGTAAGAATAGACCACCTGGTCGTCCTCCCGTACTATATCCCCAGTCAATAAACCATCGGTAGTGAGTCATACCAAGTTGCAATCATGTCATTGCGAGGAGCGAAGTGAGTGGCAATCTATCTTATTGAGCCCGCCGCGCGACATAATTTGAATATGCTACTGTTCCCACTGCTTCTGTATGCATGCTTTTCCCTCACCGCATACAGATAGACAGGTCTGGGCCAGGGATTGCTTCACATTCGTTCGCAATGACGTCTACGAATAGTAGCCGTTTGAATGCAACTTGGTATCAGTGATCCTGAGACGAAATATGGTCAATCACGGCTGCGCCACAACACCAGAGAACAGCCCAAGGTCACCGTGAACAGGGCAGCGCTGGCAATCGTGAAGCTGTGATAGAACCCAAGCCGGTCAATAAGGTAACCCATGACCGGTGTTAGTACGCCACCACCCTCGAGTCCAGAGAAGAAATAGATACCAAGTATCGTGGAACGTTGACGCCTTGAGGTCTTGCCGACAATGTAGGCCTCCGAGATCGGGGCACGCATTATCAAAATCGTGCCGATGATAAGCAGTAAGGCACCGAAACCAGGGCCGTAGGGTACGAGATTCAGTAGATAGATGCTAGGACCAGAAGCAAGGCACACTGCCAGCATCACCGGTACCCTCCCTAAACGGTCTGAGAGATATCCGCCCAAGGGACCCGCCCAGAATCCGGCAGAGTAGATAATGGCCAGAAAGGATGCAGCCGTTTCCTCGGCAACACCAGAGTGGTCGACCATGAACAGTGGGATGAATGCTATTGCAGAGGAGATGACCGCCCAGGTGAATGCGCTTAACATAATAAAGGCAACGAGGTGGCGCACGTGGCCTGGAGCAGGCGGTGTGTCACCATGACTGGCGGCAATGCTACGCTCCTTCTTCTCCACCGTTGCCCGTCGGCCTAAGAGTATATAGAATACCATTCCGAATACAATAGTGGGGACAGCCAGTCCGACGAACGAGCCGCGCCATCCCCAGGCGCTGGCAATGGCAGCGGCCATGAGCGGGGCCAAGAAATGGCTGGCACTACCACCAATCAAGTGGAACCCCAGTGCCCGACCCCGGTTCTCGGGCTCAACCGACATCGAGATGAGTGGTGAAGCAGCTGGATGGTAGCCGCCACCCATTAACCCCATGAGCACTAGGAAGACAGCCATCATAGTGTAGGTCTGTGAGAGGCCCACCAGAAGTCCGCTCAGGGCTACACCCGAGATGCCCATGGTAATCATTAGGCGAGGCCTAATGCGGTCGGCCAGCCAACCCGCTGGCAGTTGGGCGATACCATATGACAATGTGAACGCCGAGATCGCCAATCCGGATTGGGTATAATCAAGGGCAAAGCTGCTGCGGATCATCGGCAAGAGGGGTATGGGGATTGCAGTCAGCACGTGATGGCTAAAGTGTGCCAGCATAAAGAGAGGCAGCAATCTCATCTTCATGATCGGATCAAAAGCAGTTCATTGTCATTTTGGATGCCCAGGCCGTGTTTCACGGCCGTTTTGATCTGTAGGAGACCCCGGGCACTACCGGTCAGGTGGTTGACCAGGCGCCCCTTAGCCCGGCCTGCCAGCAGGGCAGAGCCGCAGGCACTCCACGCAAGCGTCAGATGCGGTTCGGAAGGCACTACAAGCAAACTTATCTATGGCATAGGGTTGACCAGCCTTGGGCTCTGCCAAAGCCCCAGCAGGGCAGTTGTCGATGCACATGCGGCAGCTGCCGCATTCGTCGACCGCATTCCCCTGAGTTGGCTCAAGTACCGCCTCAGTGAGGCAACAGGACAGCCGCACCCTCGACCCAAACTCTGGCGTGATGAGCAGGCTATGTCTGCCGATTGAACCCAATCCAGCGGCCTGGGCAGCGTGTTTGTAGGAAAACACTGCCTCCAGGAATCGAGTGTCCTGAGGACAGCCTCTGGCAGGTAAAGGGAGTGCCCTGAGCCCCAATTTCCGGGAGGCCTTTGCTACATCGTAAGATGCCTTTGTGAGCCGGCCATACAGGAAATCAGCGTCACTGTCCAGTAGGTCGCTCAGAGAGGCAACGCCCCGTTCCTTGCCGGGTGAGGCGAGGTCTAAAATTTCCCGGCTGATCTCCATGGCAAGAACAACGACTGAACGTGTCTGGGGCAACAATTTCAGTGCGGTTTCTTCCAGCCTTGTTTCTTTCCAGTCCGCTAAAATGGCAATGCCCACTGCGTCGACGTCCAATTTGGATATGAAATCCTGCAAGCCAGTGGATAGGGTCTTTCCTTCAGTAGTCATCTTACACTCCTTAATCATCCGTAGCAGCGTCCTGGCAAATAGACCAGGTCAAACCGCTTGCGCTCGGATATCAGTTTGAGCTATGAAGAACATAAACCGAGACAATTCCCTTTAGGGTAAGGGGAATATAAGGATACAGGCCCTTGTATGTCAAGGGAAAAGCAACTGGAGTCTCCTAAGATCGTGAGGAAAACCCATTGTTTCTGAGCGAAAATTGGCTGGGAGCAGTGGGGCACCCATCGAGGTGAGCAGGAAGGGGAAAACCCCGCCTTTAGAGCGGGGAAGGGGCAGGTATTCCCCGCCTGCGAACCCGATAGGGTCACTGCGGAAGCCTTGAAGCGAAGAAATAATGGATTTTCCTTGCGGGATCTGAGTTTTCAGAGAAATTCAATTGGTTCATTAAGGCAAATTAGAATTATTAGGAAAACTCCAGAATAGTCACTGCAAAACATAACATTATTGCACTTGGGCACCTTACTTTACAAAATGGTTTTCTAATGATTTAATACGGCATTCTTGCTGCTGGCTGACTAATAAG